>NZ_JAKSYA010000007.1:0-8110 GCF_022829485.1 Methylobacterium sp. J-059 | reverse complement strand
AGTTTGAAGCCGGTCAGGACCCCCTGACCGCGTCCCCGGAATGTAATCTCGCCTTCAGGCAGATCTCTTGGCCTGGCGTATGCTGACATGCGGTCTCCAAATAGAGGCGAATTTCTTACCATACAACCGGAGGTCGAAGCCTACCACCGTGCGCGAAAGGGGGTGCGGCATGCGTATTTTGCATCATTTGATTAGTCGATTGCGGCAGCGCTTGGCGCAGCCCGGCCTAGATCCCAGGGAAATGCCGATCAGACTGTTGGGGTCGACTTTGTAGATCCGAGAAGCCGATCGTACTCGGCTTCTGGCATCCCGTAGCAAGCACCGGCCTGGGTGAGCAGGTAAGCGCGATCCAGGATAGTGATCGTGCCGCGCTTTGTCGCGATGACGCCGGCGCGCTCCAGTGCGGCAACGACCTCGGTCACGCCGGTGCGGTTCACGCCGAGCATCAAGGACAGGAAGCGGTGCGTCGTCGATAGATCGTCGCCCTCAACTCGATCGTGGCACATCAGCAGCCAGCGGGCGAGACGGGCCGCCAGCGTGTAGCGTGCGTTGGCGAGCGCTGTTCCAGCCATTTGCGCAGTGACGGTTTGCACATAGCGAAGTAGCCGCTCACCTAGAGGTGAGGATCGCGGCAGGATCTCGCGGAAGCTCGGAGCGGACATGACCCAGGCTGAGCCTGCATTCTGCACCCGGCCATCAAAAGGGGCCTGATCAGAGCCAAGCAGGAGCGGAATTCCGACTACGCCCTCGCACCCAACGAGCCCGACCTCCGCCTGTTCGCCGTCGGGAGCTTGCGCGACGAGGGAGACAATGCCGCGTTCAACAAAATACAAACTGGTGATTGGGATACCCGTCTGGATCAGCACGTCGCCTACCGCGAGCTTTTTCAGGGCAAGCCGCCCCTGAAGCAGATCGAAGTCGGATGGTGGCAGTCCGGCGAGCAAGCGATTGCGGCACGTGGCCTGTCGGAGCTGTGTCACGGACTCGCCCTGAAAAGGGCGGGGGCACGAACCCTCAGCCGTGTGCGCCCGAAAGATTGCAAACGATGCGCTGGTTCTAGGGAAAACGTGACCGCGACGCAAGCTTTTCATCAAATGATGATTTTAAATGTTGGGTTTCCGACATATGGTCGTTTCCGTCAAATTTTTACTGAGGCGTGATGCACCATGCACTGACCCGGAAGCTGGAAGGCTTCGAGGACCTGTCGGATGAGGATCGCCGGGCCCTGGATGGCCTGACGCCGCGCATCCGGCAGGTCGGTGCACGGGTCGATCTGATCCAAGAGGGTGACGAACCCGAGAATGTTCATCTGATCCTCGACGGCCTCGCCTGCCGCTACAAGGTGCTGCCGGATGGCAAACGCCAGATCATGTCCCTCTTGGTTCCAGGGGACTTCTGTGATCTCAACGTGTTCATCCTGGACCAGATGGATCACAACATCGGCACGATCTCCCGGTGTCAGGTCGTCGACATACCGCGTCGGGCGATCGAGGCGATCACCGGGTCCCATCCTCAGATTACGCGGGCCCTCTGGTGGTGCGCCCTCGTCGACGAGGCGGTGCTGCGCGAGTGGCTGGTCAACCTCGGTGGCCGTGCCCCGGAGCAGCGTCTCGCTCACCTTCTCTGCGAACTGCTGGTCCGGCTCGATGCGGTCGGAAAGGTCACGAACGACAGCTTCGCCTTCCCGTTCACGCAGGTCGAGCTTGCGGACGCGATGGGCTTGTCCGCCGTCCACGTGCACCGCACGCTTCGCGAGCTTCGTGACCTCGGCCTGATCACGATCAAACAGCGCGTTCTGACGATCCACGATGTCGAGCAACTGAAGGCGTTCTGCCGGTTCACGCCGAACTACCTCCACCTCAAGAACACCCGCTGGGGCGCACGCCGGAGCGAGCCGTGGCTGAACCAGCTCCGGGGAAGTTAGACATGGATGCGCGCGACAACGTCGAGGCGTTGCTCGTGCTGCAGCCGATCGCTGTCGACACAGGCAGCCCGGATCGGGAAGGGCGCTTGGTTCTTGCCAATGGCATGCTGATCGCCGTGCTGGTGCGTCTCGATACCCCCGAACACGAGGTGGGCACGGGCTGGTTCGTGGAGGCGGCCTTCGGACGGCTTTTTGGGATCTCGGCGCCGATCTTCGCCACCCTGGAGGAGGCAACACGATGGCTGCGACAGCACCGCAAAGCATGACTGACGTAGCCCCGTTGCAGGCCCCCTTCCGCTCGGATGCCGCGATACCGTTTCCGGTGACACGGCGAGCGGCTTTTCAAGCGGTCACGAATAGATCTACGACCCACCCGACCCGGTCGTAACGCTGACCAATCGGACGTCGACTCAAAGCCGTTCCAAGCCTTACTCCTCTGACTGTTCCGGCTCGGGGATTGGAGTGTCACCCATCCATAGTCCTGCAAATGTCAAGCTTGCCGTGTAGATGACCGTGTTTTTCTCGTCGCGCACCATGACCATGAATGCTTGTTGATCGTCTGCTTTGGGGATCTTGGTATTGGCACGCTGGAAGAGCGCGCGTTGCGAGAGACCCAGATGCTTATTGATCGAGTTAGGGCCCATCGCGCCGAGCACGATGCCATGCTGCAAGCAACCCGTGCCGCCATCCGAACGTCATTGCACTGCATCGCGCGTGTCCAGGCAAAATACGGCGAGCTTCCCAACGTTCGCCGACCAGAGAATGCGTGTGAGCAACAATCCGAACGTGCCGATGACGCCGCAGGATTACGTCAGGGCGATCGTGCTGCCGACGCTGACCGAGTTCCGAACCGCACGAGATAATAGGCGACGCGCTTATCTGGCGTGCCTCGTGATCTGCCACGTCGCCGACTCCCTTGCGCTCGCCGAGGTCCAAGCACAGCCCGGCTTCGGCGGCATGTCTGGAAACGCACGCAAGACAGCGGTTCGGAACGCCTTGAAGCGTGTGCAAGCCACGGTGGAGGCTCAGTGCGCTCAGGCTTCTATCGTGCTGGCAATCGCCAACGGCGTGAAGCACCCGGAAAAGCTGCCCCTACTACCGGGCAGTGAACGCGACGTGCCGCAATTCGCACTTGATACCCCCGGCGCCGGATTGGATGAAGGCCGGTTCGATGCGCCTGGCCTTGCGGTCGAGGTGGACGGGCAACAGCACTTTCTCGACGTGTACGCTCAGCAGGTGCTCGCCGCCTACGTCCGCGCTTATCCAAAGCACCTTGGCGAGATCTTGCTATCGTCGTTCATGGACCCAGGGCTCGAGTTCCTTGGACTGGACATTGAGCCAACATGGCTGACGGGTCTTGCGGCTTGGGCGGCCGGCAAGTCGGAAATCGCTGAGCTATGGCTGTACGGCAGCCGAGCGAGCGGCACTGCCCGCGCTGACAGTGACGTGGATATCGGCCTCGTGCTTGCTGACGTAGCGCCAGAATACCCCGGAGCGATCGTTCACGACTGGCCACTCGGCAACTACACGGCGCTCGGGGACCGGTGGGGGAAGGAACTCATGGCAATCGTCGGGCGGCATGTGAGCCTTGAACTGTTCGCCCGATCTGGCGAGATCGAAAGCAGGGAGGCCTGCGCCGCGAAGGTTTCGGCGATCATGCTGTGGTCTCGTGCCTCGGGCTAATGAGCAGGGGCCGTGCCAGTTAGCAAATGTTAGCATCAGCAAGGCCGGCACCGACGCGATGTCATGTCGGAGAAATGACCGTTTATCGGACATAAGAGGCGGCTGGTTTCGACCTAACCTCGCCGTTGAAGACAGATTGGTCGGCGCTCGAAAACTACCGTTCGTCAGCATGCCGAATGACACCTTGATCGAGCGGAAACCCCGAGGCCCCATCAAGCGTGGAGGTAGGCGCTCGCCGCGCGTAAACTGCAGGCTCACCCCTTGCCGAACCAACGGGGAGAGCAACCGGTGACCCGTTTGAACACCGCGCCGAACGCACTTGGCGACACCCTCCGCGTAGAGCACGCCGATGCGCGTCTCGATGCCGGGCGCGTGCTTGGCGGTGGCGCAGGAAAAGCCGCAATGGTCGGAGGAGACCACGTCGAGCGTGCCCTTCGGTCTTCCGTCAGGTCGTCCAGTTCGCCGGCAATTTCCAGGCGATCCAGGAGACCTACGGGGAGTTGAGGACCAAGCTGCTGCCCGCCGGCGCCGACCCGTCCCTGTTCAACGATCCGATCGACACCTGACCGGTCGGCCGTCGCGGCGTTGATCTGAGCGAAGTCCTCTCCACCCGGTCGTGCGGAGCGGCGCTCCGCACGACCGCCCGATCCCAGATCAGACGCCCCTATGAGGTGATCTGCGCGTGCTGCGTGACCATCGCGATCAGGTCGCGGGCTGGGTCCTCGCTCATGAGCGTGTCGTAGAAGCCGGCGCCTTCAGTGGCGGATGCGGCGCTACGCTCAAACATTGCTGCCTCGAAGGTGGCGAGGGCGGCCTCGGGGTCGTCGGGCTGCGCCGCGAGAAGACGGGCGAGCTCGGCCCCGTCGAACAGCGCGAGGTTTGCGCCCTCCCCATTCGGAGGCGCAAGATGGGCTGCATCGCCGAGCAGGGTGACGCCCGGCACGCGCGCCCACCGTTGGCCAACGGGAAGGCTGTGCGTCGGGCGCAGGACAGGGGCCACGTCGGTTTCCGTGAGAAGGGCGGTCAGTTCGGGTGCCCATCCGTCGAACGCCTGCACGATCTGCGCGATGGCATCGGTCGCGCCGTCCAACCGTCCGGTTATGAGGGTGTAGGCGTGAAGGGTGTCGCCCCTCTCACGGTGCGCCATGATGGCCCTGCCCGACGCCAGAGCACCCATGAACCCGCCGCCGACCGCCTTCGCGGTGTCGGGGTAACGGGTGTCGGCCTCGAACAGGAAGGTCTCGAGGATGGACATGCCGGTCGGCGCAGGCACGGCGGGCGTCAGGAGCGGCCGGACGCGCGACCAAGCGCCGTCGGCTCCGACGAGCAGGCTCGCGACCTCGCGGCTGCCATCGCTGAAGACCACCTCGTGGCGCCCGGCGCCGAGCGCCTGCACGCCGATGAGCTTGCGGCCCCAGCGGACGGTGCCGGGCGGCAGGGAGTCGAGCAGCATCTGTCGCAACTCGCCGCGTTGGACCTCGGGACGCCCACCCGTGCCGTCGTCGGGCTTTTCGAAGAGGACGCGCCCGTCCCGATCGAGGAAGCGCATCGCTTGGCGCCCTTCGAGGATCAGGCTGCGAAACTCCGCGGTGAGGCCCGCCGCTTCCAAGGCGGCCTGACCGTCGTTCTCGTGGATGTCGAGCATCCCGCCCTGCGCGCGTGCCATCGGCGAATGGTCCGCCTCGAAGACCGTCGCGTCCATACCTTGGAGCGACAGCACGCGGGCAAGCAGGAGGCCACCGAGGCCGGCACCGATGATCGTCACGTCCCGCGGCATTCGCATTTCCCTGCATCCCCTATGGAACAGCGTTCCATACCAACGTACCCATTGGAACGGCGTTCCAGGCGTGTCAAGTTGGTGGCATGACGATCACGACCCAGCGCAGCGAACGGCGACGGACCACCCTCTCAAAGGAGCGGATCGTCCAGGCGGCGATCACCATCCTCGACCGCGACGGCGAGTCGGCGCTGACCTTCCGCGCCCTAGCGGCGGATCTCGAGACCGGGAGCGGGGCGATCTACTGGCACATCGCGGACAAGAGCGACCTGCTCGCCGCGGCCGCGGACCAGGTCGTCTCGCGGATCGTGACGGGACTGGCCGCAGACATCGAGGCGCGGGAGGGCATCCGGGCCATCGCGCTCGGCATCTTCGACGCGAGCGACGCCCATCCCTGGGTCGGGGCTCAGTTGTCGCGCGAGCCGGACCAATTGGCGATGCTGGGGGTCTTCGAAGGGATCGGCGGTCGGCTCCTGATGCTCGGCGTGCCCAGAGCCTCCCTGTTCGACGCGTGGTCGGCGCTCGTGAACTACATTCTCGGCGTCGCGGCACAGAACGCCGCCAACGCGTCCGTCGTCACCTGCGAGGCGGACAGGACGGCCTTCCTCGCGGGCCTTGCCGCCCGATGGGCCGGGCTCGACCCGGTCGAGTACCCGTTCCTGCGCCAAGTCGCGGCCGACCTGCCTGGGCACGACGACCGCGCGCAGTTCCTCGCAGGCCTGGACTTGGTCCTGGCCGGCATCGCGACGCTTTGACGGCCCGCGCCCGCCGTCGCCAGGGCGACGCGAACACCGCACCTCGAAGGCGCCGCGCAACGTGGAAGATCCGGCCTGCCCGATGCGCCTGCCGGCGGGCGCTGATGCGCTCGCCTGGGCGGCGGGGTGACACGGCCCCTCGAACGTCCTCTTCCACCACGTATCCAGCGGAAGCGGGCAGGCAGAAAGCCACCCAACTTGGACATCGGTCCTAGCAGCTTCGACGTCAGGTAGAGATGCCGGACCTGGAACAGGCGCTTGATGGGCCTGCGCTCCACGCCTCTCTCAGGGTGGCGCTTGTCGAACGACCACAGTTGCCCGTCCGACCCGGCGAAGCGCCGCTGCACCATCTGCGGGATGTAGTGATGTCGCCGAGGGACTGACTGCCCGGTGCGCTCCGCAGGGCTGGGCCCATCCGACATGTCGCCGTCCTGACCGCTGCGGGTGGTTCGCTATGCGCTTTGCGCGGCCGGCGGAGCTGTCCGGGCGATGGCCGCGCGCACCACCTTCATGCCGATGAGCATGCGGGGCTCGTGTCCGGGGAGGTCCGCGAAACCGAGCCGGCGATACAGGCGCGCCGCATCCTCGTTCAAAGCGTCGAGGACGATGAAGGCGGCTCCGATCTGGTCGGCGATGCCGGCGCAGCGCGTGAAGGCGCTCGCCATTAGGAAGCTGCCGATTCCCTTGCCCTGGTGGGCTTGGTGCACGCCCACGACCGAGAGGTAGACCGCCGGCACGTTGTCGTACCGGCCGACCTTCTTCCGAAGGGGCTCGGGTAGGGTGCACGTGTCGATGCCGTGCGCGTTCAGGGCGTAGAAACCCACGATCTCGGCCGGTTCGCCGTTCTCGGGAGGGAAGCACGCCAAGACGCATCGCGTGGTCTCCAGGTCCTGGAGCCCTGCCGCGTTCGTCTTGAGGAAGTTGTCGACCCGAGGCTCCCCGGACGAAAAAGCCGCTCGGCCGGCCTTGTGCTTGGCCCGGTCGAGCGGCTCGATCCGCAGGCGCCCCAGAAGGGCGCGATCGATCATGCGACGTGAGCGACTTCGGCGTGGAGGCTCATCAGGTCTAGGAGTGCAGGCGTGGGCTCGGTCGCGTCGAAGGCGGCCATGAAGGCCTGATGGGCCTCCGGCTTGAGCGCAGTGCGCTCGTAGCTCTGCAACGTGTCGCGGGCCGCACGCGTGGCCGTAACGGTGACGAATTCAGACGTGTTCACGCCGAGCGAACGCGCGGCGCGCTCGATCAGGGACCTGGCCTCGACCGTCGTACGCTGTTCCATACGCTCCGAACGAGGCGCGGGCGCGCACACGTCATCACGGAAAGCGAGCATGGGATAAACCCTCCTTGGGCATGCATGCGTTGTACGGCGTACACCGTACAAGTCAACGGTCATATGTGGGTTCCCATGTGATCCGGTTAAGACCGGCGCTCGTCTCCGCGGCTCGCTGCATGCGCCGAGTGCCTGTGATGGCCACGCTCTACACGATCGGACCCGGTTCGCTCTAAGCTCGGCGGAACACGCCAGGCAGAGAAGCGGGCAGAAGCCTTCGCCGGTCATAGCCTCCGATCAGGTCTAGCGACCTCCGCGGCCGCCAATGGCGCTCCAGGCCATGCGATCATGAAGCAGCTACGTCACCGCAAGTTCGAGACGACCGCCGGTTGCATCCGGGCGGGACAGCTTTTCAAGCAGAATACGGCCGGCATGGCTGGCTTGTGAGTTCCGCTGGGGTCTTTTCGAGCTTCAATGTGACGACTCAGAAAGATGGGTAGCGGAGCGGCACGCGTTTTAGTCCTCTTCCATACGCAGAGATATCAGGCCTACATTCGACCCCAGTAATTACCCAGGCCTGTGACGGCTGGGATCAGGCACCGACGGTCTTGAGGATGGTGCCGAATGGGCTGTGGCCTGCGAGGCGTGCGGTATCGACGACGGTGCGGATAGCGGCCTCGCCCTCGGCGGCCCACATGGCGCGG
>NZ_JAKSYA010000170.1:0-77500 GCF_022829485.1 Methylobacterium sp. J-059 | reverse complement strand
CGGCATGGGCGTGGGTGAACAGCACCGCATCGAGGCGCGTCACCCCCGCATCGAGCAGCTGCTCGCGCAGGTCCGGGGAGGTGTCGATCAGCAGCGTCGTGGCGGCCTCGCCCTCCCGGCGCTCGACGAGGATCGAGCAGCGCCGGCGTCGGTTCTTCGGGTCGTGCGGGTCGCAGGCGCCCCAGCCGTAGCCGACGCGGGGCACGCCGCCGGACGAGCCGCAACCGAGGATGCGCAGAGTCAGCGTCGCCATCCGGACCTCCCGCTCGGGTGGTATCCGAGGACGGCGCCGGTTGTCACGCGGACGGGCCTGCCTTCAGGTCCGCCTTGGCGAACAGGCGATGGAAGTTCGCGGTGGTCAGGCGGGCGAAGGCCTCCACTTCGAGGCCGAGGGTCCCGGCCAGCGACCGGGCGGTGTCGGCGGTGTAGGCCGGCTCGTTGGTCCGGCCGCGATGCGGCTCGGGGGCGAGGAACGGCGCGTCGGTCTCGACCAGGATGCGGTCGGGCGGCACCTGCCGGGCGATGTCGCGCAGAGCCGTCGAGCGGCGGAAGGTGACGATCCCGGAAAACGAGACGTAGAGGCCGAGCGCGACGCCGGCCTCGGCCAGCCGCGCGCCCGACGAGAAGCAGTGCAGCACCGCCGAGAACCGGCCGCGGCCCATCTCGTCGGTCAGCACCCGCTCCATGTGGGCGTCGGCGTCGCGGGCGTGGATCACCAGCGGCAGCCCGGTCGCGCGGGCGGCCTCGATGTGGGCGCGCAGCACCCGCTCCTGAACCGGTTCGGGCGCCGCGTCCTCGTAATGGTAGTCGAGCCCCGCCTCGCCGATGCCGATGCAGCGCGGGTGATCGGTCAGCGCCGCGATGGTCTCGGGCGCGACGTCCGGCTCCTCGGCCGCGCCGTGCGGATGGGTGCCGACCGTGTACCAGACCTCCGGGTGCGCCTCCGCGATGGCGCGGTAGGTGTCGGCCTTGGCGACACGCGTCGCGATCGTGAGCATCCGGCCGACGCCGGCGGCCTTCGCCCGGGCGATCACGCCCGGAAGGTCGGCGGCGAAGTCGGGGAAGTCGAGATGGCAGTGGCTGTCGATGAGCATGCGGTCCGGGAGCCTGGGCGAGGGGTTCGGTGTGGCGGGAACGGCCGGCTCACGCAGCCGGTGCCTCGGGCTTCTCGAACCGCGGGAAGATCGGGCTCGGCGCCGGCAGCGGCGTTCCGGGCGTCAGGCGGCCGCCCTCCCCCACGTCGGCGAAGAGGCGCCGGTCGGCCGGCACCGCCAGCACGTCGAGCAGGCTCGCGGCCGAGCGCGGCACGAAGGGCTGCACCAGGATGCCGACCGCGCGCAGAACCTCCGCGGTCACGTAGAGCACGGTGCCCATCCGCTCCGGATCGGTCTTCTTCAGCTTCCACGGCTCTTCGGCCGCGAAGTAGCGGTTGGCGTCGGCCACCACCGCCCAGATCTCGGCGAGGATGGAATGGAGCGCGAGGTCGTCCATCAGCGCCCGCGCCCGCGCCGGCAGGGCGTCGGCGGCGGCGAGCAGTGTCCGGTCGGCCTCGGTGAAGGCACCCGGCTCCGGGACCGCTCCGGACACGTTCTTGGCGATCATCGAGAGCGAGCGCTGGGCGAGGTTGCCGAGGTCGTTGGCGAGGTCCGCGTTGATGCGGGTGATGATGGCCTCGTGGCTGTAGCTGCCGTCGCCGCCGAAGGGCACGTCGCGCAGCACGAAGTAGCGCACGGCGTCGACGCCGTAGGTGTCGGCGAGGTCGATCGGGTCGAGGACGTTGCCGAGCGACTTCGACATCTTCTCGCCCTTCGAGAGCAGGAAGCCGTGACCGAAGACGCGCTTCGGGAGCGGCAGCCCGGCCGACATCAGGAAGGCCGGCCAGTACACCGCGTGGAAGCGGACGATGTCCTTGCCGATGACGTGCAGGTCCGCCGGCCAGAATTTCCGCCGTTCGTCGGCGTCGTCCGGGAAGCCGGTGACGGTGAGGTAGTTCGTCAGCGCGTCGACCCAGACGTACATGACGTGGCCGGGCCGGTCGGGCACCGGCACGCCCCAGTCGAAGGTGGTGCGGCTGACGGACAGGTCCTTCAGGCCGGAGCGCACGAAGCTCGCGACCTCGTTCTTCCGCGATTCGGGGCCGATGAAGTCCGGTTGAGCGTCGTAGAGGGCGAGCAGGCGGTCGGCGTAGGCCGAGAGCCGGAACAGAAAGTTCTCCTCCTCCATCCATACGACAGGGGTGTCGGTGGCGAGCGAGCGGCGGGTGCCGTCCTCCAAGAGGCGGGTCTCGTCCTCGCCGTAATAGGCCTCGTCGCGGACCGAGTACCAGCCGGCATAGGTGTCGAGGTAGATGTCGCCGTTGGCCTCCATCCGCCGCCACAGTTCCTGCGCGGCGGCGGTATGCGCGGCTTCCGTCGTGCGGATGAAGCGGTCGTAGGCGCAGTCGAGCCGGTCGGCCACCGCCTGGAACCGGGCCGCCATGCCGTCGACGAAGGCGCGCGGCGTGGTGCCGGCGCGCGACGCCGTCTGCTGGATCTTGAGCCCGTGCTCGTCGGTGCCGGTGGTGAACAGCACCTCGTAGCCGTCGAGGCGCTTGAAGCGCGCGATCGCATCGGTGGCGACCACCTCGTAGGCGTGGCCGATATGCGGCGCGCCGTTGGGGTACGAGATCGCCGTGGTGATGCTGAAGGTCTTGGTGCTGTTCGTCTTGGCGGTCACGTCGGACATTCCCGGATACGCGGCTCTGCAGGATCGGCGCCGTTCCGGCGCGGCGTCGTGCGCGTTCGCCGGCGCCGAACCGGCACCGTTCGGGACGATGCTCTAGCCGGTCCGCACGGCGCCCGCGAGGTCCGCGAACAGCGACAGGACCACGGGCCGGCGATCGAGATTGTAGGTCGCGGCCTCGCGCGCCGTACGGCCGAACTTCTCACACACCTCGACCAGGGCCGCAAGGCGCGCCGGCGGCTCCGCCCGCCGGCGGTGGAGCTCGGCCGAGACGAAGCGCTCGACGGTCTCCAGGCCGGCCGCGAACAGGGGCTCGGCCTCGCGCCCGGCGAGCTTGTCGGCGAGCTTGAGGACGCGGCCCCAATCGGGATGGTCGGCGCGCGACAGCAGGGTCTCCATCTCGGCGACCAGCCCCTGCATCGCCGGATCGAGCATCGCGACGGCGCGCGCCACCGAGCCCTCGGACAGGTCGGCGGCCCGGGCGAGCGCCTCGGCGCAGGGCGCCGGGAACGGCGGCGGGAAGCCGGACACCACCGCCGCCACGGCGCCCGCGTCCAGGGGCCGGAGCGCGAGGGCGCGGCAGCGCGAGCGGATCGTCGGCAGGAGCCGGCCCGGCGCATGGCTGACGATGAGGAACAGCGCGCGGGGCGGGGGCTCCTCCAGCATCTTCAGCAGCGCGTTGGCGCCGTTGGCGTTCAGGTCCTCGGCGCTGTCGACGATGCAGATGCGGTAGCCGGCATTGCCCGCGGTGGAGCCGAACAGCTCGAGCGCCTTGCGCACCGCGTCGACCGGGATCTTGGTCGGCAGCGTCTTCGCGGTCGGCACCCGGTGGCGGCGCAGGGCCACGAGGTTCGGGTGCGAGAGCGCCGCGATCTTGGCCGTCACGGGATCGCCCGCGGAGATGTCGAGGCCGGGCGCGCGCGAGACCCCGTCGGGGTCGGCGAGCAGGCGGCGGGCGACGCGGTAGGCCAGGGTCGCCTTGCCGATGCCGGCCGGGCCGCCGATCAGCCAGGCATGGTGCAGGCGGCCCGAGGCGATGCCCTCGGCGAAGGCCGCTTCCGCCTCGGCATGGCCGACGAGGCGCAGCGTCTCGCGCGGGCGGACGATGCCGGGAAGGTCGCCGGGCTCGACGTCGTCGGGGGCGCGATCAGGCGGCATCGGTGCGGCCTTCGGTGTCGTCGAGGAGGCCGGGCAGGCGCGCGGCGACCGCTGCGCGGACCGCGTCCGCGACGGCATCGGGATCGCGCGCCGCGTCGACGAGGACGCAGCGCGCCGGCTCGGCCTGCGCGATCGCCCGGAAGGCATCGCGGAGGCGGGCGTGGAAGGCCAGCGCCTCGGCTTCGAAGCGGTCCGGTGCGGCCTGCGCCCCTTGTGCCCCCTGCCCGGCCGCCCGCGCCCGCGCACGGGCCAGGCCGATTTCGGGGTCGAGGTCGAAGATCAGGGTGAGGTCGGGCCGCGTCGGCCCGACGACGACCCGCTCGAGCGCCGCGACGGCTTCCGCATCGAGACCGCCGGCGGCGCCCTGGTAGGCGCGGGTCGAATCCATGAAGCGGTCGCACAGCACGACCTCGCCCGAGGCCAGCGCCGGGCGGATCAGGCGGTCGAGGTGGTCGATGCGGGCGGCCGAGAACAGCAGCGCCTCGGCGAAAGGCCCGTAGGGCTTGGCGACCCCGGCGAGCAGCGCCGTGCGGATCTCCTCGGCGCGGGTCGAGCCGCCGGGCTCGCGGGTGGTCGTGACCGTGCGGTGCGCGCCGAGCGTCCGGGCGAGACGGGCCACCTGGGTCGACTTGCCCGCGCCCTCCCCGCCCTCGAAGGTGATGAAGACGCCGCGAGGTGTCGAAGCGGTCGGGGTCGAAGCGGTCATGGCTGCCGACGCGGTGGTGGCAGCATGGGGCCGCGCCTCTCGGTCCTCACGACGGGTTGGCGCGCTTCTCGCCAGGCTTGTCGCCGGCTTTCTCGCCCTTGCCCGCCTTGTCGAAGGCGCGGCGGACGAGGCCGGTGCCGAACTCGAGCGCGGCATCCATCGCGCGCTGCTGGATGGTGCCGGCCTCGACGGAGGCGCCGGCATAGAGCGGCTGGTCGAGCGCCACTGCATCGCCGCGCATGATCTTCAGGCGGCCGACCTCGCGGCCCTCCTCCACCGGGGCGACCAGCGGCCCCTGGTAGACGGCACGCGCCGTCACGCGATCGGAGGAGCCGCGCGGCAGCAGCACCCGCACCGGCTTCTTGGCGACCAGCGGCACCGATCCCGACGCGCCGCCGAACACCGAGGCCTCGGCCACCGTCTCGCCGGGGGTGAACACCTGCCGCGGCTCGAAGGCGCGGAACCCCCATTCCATCAGCTTGCGCGCCTCGGCCGCACGGTCCCGCGCGGTCTTGAGGCCGGAGATCACCATGATCAGGCGCTGGCCGTTCTGCACCGCCGAGCCGGTGAGCGCGTAGCCGGATTCCTCGAGGTAGCCGGTCTTGAGGCCGTCGGCGCCGATGTCGAGGGCGAGCAGCGGGTTGCGGTTCTGCTGCTTGATCTTATTCCAGGTGAACTCGCGCTCGGAGAAGATCTTGTACAGGTCCGGGTAGGTGTCGATGATGTGCGCGGCGAGCCTGGCCATGTCGCGCGCGGTGACCCGCTGGTCGGGCGCCGAGTAGCCGGTGGCGTTGCGGAAGGTCGAGCGCGTCAGCCCGATCTCCTTCGCGCGCTGGTTCATGATGGCGGCGAAGGCCTCCTCGGAACCGGCCATGTTCTCGGCGATCGTGATCGCCGCGTCGTTGCCCGACTGGACCACGAGCCCGCGCAGCAGGTCCTGCATCTTGATGCGGCTGTTGACCTGGGCGAACATCGACGAGCCGCCGCCCCCCGCCCCGCCCCGGCGCCACGCGTCCTCGGTCACCGTGAACTCGGTCTCCATCGTCAGCCGCCCGGATTTGAGGGCGTCGAACACGATGTCGGTGGTCATCAGCTTGGCCATGCTGGCCGGGGCGAACGGCTCGTCGGCCGCCTTCTCGAACAGCACCGAGCCGGAATCGGCGTCGACCAGGATCGCGTGCGGCGCCGCGGTCTGGAAGACCTGCGCGCGGGCCGGCGTTGCGAGCGCGCAGGCCGCCGCCAGAAGGAAGACCCAGGTCCTGCGCATCAAAAACTCCCGTGCGGCCGGGCCGCCACGCTCGCGAACATCCCGCCTCGGATAACAAGCGTGACCATATTACGGTTTCCGCGCCGGATCGAATGCGAAATGACGCAGCGCACCTGCCCGCGCACCGACCGATGCGGGTTTTTCTACGATCCGAGGTTGCTTCGGGCCGAGATCGCCGGGACTTGAACGATCCCCCGGCCGCAGGGATACGCAGGGGGTCGGTCCCGGCCCGCCGGCCCTCCCCGCGACCGCGGGACCGCCGGTCGTCTCGCGGACGACCGGGCTCCGCCAGGACGGGACGGCGCCGGCTCGTCAGTAGATCCCGGCGAGCCGCGCGCCGCGCTTGTCGGCAGGCTTGCCGGGCGGCTTCGCGGCGAGGTCGACGCGGCTCTTCACGACTGCGCGGGCCGTTCCCTTGTCGCCCGAGCCCTTGTCGCTCGGGGCCGCGGCGCCCGTGAGCCGGGCCAGCGCGAGCTTGGCCGAGGGCGGCATCGCGGGCGGGACGGAGCCCGGCCGGGCCGCCGGCACCCGTGCGGGCACGGCCTGGGCCGTGCGCGTCGCGGGCGAAGTCGCGGCGAGACGGACCGGCGCGTCCTTGCCGGGGAGCCGGGCGATCGGCGCGGAGGCCGGCGCCATGCGCTCCGCGGCCGGGTTGAGCCCTGCCACCCGCACCGGCGCCGGCCGGAACGCCTGGCCGCGCACGGCCGTCGGCTGCAGGGCGGCCGGCACGGCCACCGCCGCCCGCGCCAGCACGATCGGCGCGCGCACCGGATGCGGGGCGGGGGCCTCGTCGCGCTCCTCGCGCTCCGGTGCCGGCTTGAACGCCAGCGGCGCCGGCGTCGTGCGCGAGAACCGCTCCGGCTCCTCCGAGGGCCCGAGATCGGCCACCATCACCGGGGTGCGCACGCCCGCCGGCCCGCCGTCGGTGCGCAGCGTTGCCAGGAGCTTGCGGTCGTCGGAGCCGGCGACCGAGGCCTTGCCGAGATAGGCGACGCGCACGTGCGCGGTGCCCTTGTTGTGGAACTCGAGCGCCCGGGCGACCTCCTCCGAGACGTCCATGACGCGGTCGGCATGGTAGGGGCCGCGGTCGTTGACGCGCACCACCATCGAGTAGCCGTTCGCGGTGTTGGTGACGCGGACGTAGCTCGGCAGCGGCAGGGTCGGGTGGGCGGCGGCGATCGAGTGGCGGTCGAACACCTCGCCGTTGGCGGTCATCCGCCCGTGGAAGGCGGCGCCGTACCACGAGGCCAGGCCCTCGCGGACGTAGCCGCGGGCATCCTCCTTGGGCACGTAGGTGCGGCCGGCGACCACGTAGGGCTTGCCCGAGAAGCGGCGTCCGCCGCCCTTCGGGATCACGTCGCCCTCGTTGTAGAGGCGCGGGCTGGTCTTCACGCCGTATTTCGGGTCGAGCCCGTTGCCGGCGGGGCCGGCGAACTTCTGCGGGTTCGTGCTGCAGTTGGCGGTGGCCAGCGCGATCGCCGAGACCGCGAGCAGGCGCCGCAAGGGAAGCGGGCCGCGGCGCGAATCCGGGATTCGAAGAAGCGTCGAACGCGCCATGCCCACCGGATCCGCCTGTACGCCACGTGCCGAAGGTCCGGCCCGCACGGGAGCGGTCACGCCGGGGCGTCCGGCTCGCCCCCTGCACAAGGGGGCGGCGACCGAACAAGCCGACACTTGTCCGAACGCCGTAAAGGAAGCCTGAACGGAACGCGCCGCGCGCCGTCCGACCGCCGCGATTCACAGGGTTTCGCGTTCCCGCATCGCTTGAGCGTTCGGCGCCAAGGCCTTCCAGAATCGTTCAGAAACCGCTCACACGCGGATCGGCGAGACCGGGCGGGGGCAAGGCCCGTACCCGTGATCTCGCCGGTGCGGTTGCGGAGCCTCAGCGCTGAAGCGGCTCCGAGAGCTGCTCGATCGAGCGGGCGCCGCGCTGCTTGAACAGCAGGTCGAGGGCTTCCAGCATGATCGCGTGCATCTTGGTGCGCTCGGCATAGGCGAGGTCGCGCAGCTGGTCGTAGACCGGCGGCTCGAGATAGACCGACATCTGCCGGGCGCGCTCCTTCAGGGTGGCGGGCCCGCGCTTCGGCGGGCTCGCGCCGCGGTCGAGCTGGACGATCTCGGCGGTCTGCGGCACGGCGCGCGCGGCCGGCACCGAGGCCGCGACGATCGAGGCGAGATTGAGCTTAGGCGGCTTCGACATGCTTCACCGCCTTGCCGGATCCTATCTGGCCCGAAACGGGCTTGCCCGAGACCGCCTGTGCCGATCCGACCTTGCCCGCCTGCGTGCGCTTCTCGATCCAGGACCACAGCCGGCGCACCTCGCCCGCCGCCTGCCCCTTCGGGTTGAACTCGGTGACGCCCTGGCCGACGCCGATCGCGTCCTGGTGGTCGGTGCGCGCCACGATGTTGACGTCGGGGAGGATGCCCAGCACCGCGAGGCCGTCGGCCGCGTCGCGGATGCGGTAGGAGCGCGGCGGCGTCTGGTTGAGGACGAAGGCGAACTTCTTCTCGAGCCGGTACACGGCGGCGAGCGTCGGCTTGAACGCGCGCAGGTCCGCGGGCGTCGGCCGGCACGGGATGATGCAGAGGTCGGCGGCGCGGATCGCCGAGAGGGTGCCGGTGGAATCGACGCCGGGCGTGTCGATGAAGACGTAGTCGTAGGCCGAGTCCCGAAGCTGGGCCATCACGGCGTCGATCTGCGTCGCATCGATCTGCGCGACCTCGGGGCCCTCCGCGGTGCGGTGGTCGAGCCAGTCGGAGATCGTGGCCTGCCGGTCCATCTCCAGGATGCAGACCGAGCGGCCGGCCTCCTGTGCGGCGACCGCGAGCGAGATGCAGAGCGTGCTCTTGCCGCTGCCCCCCTTCTGGGTGACGAAGGTGATCGCTTTCATCGGCCGGTCCTCGGTTCAAGCTGCCTTGGCTCAAAAGCGCGCGCATGCGCGTCGCGGTGCGGCACGATCCGGCGTCCTGCCGGGCGCGGGCATGCCGCCATCCCGTTCGCAGGCCAAAGCCGGAGTTGCGGCGCACGCGCTCCGGGCAACCTAGAATCGGGGAGCTCCGCGCGAAGGCGAGGATCCTGTGACCCAGGGATGCCGTGATCCCGATATCGCGTCGGTTATGGTTAAGAGGCCGTTAACGGAGGCGGGCCCCGTCTCGGGCCGGCCGGCATCCGCTCGCCATCCGCCGGCTCCGGAACGCGGCCCGAGACCCGGGATGCGGATGGTTTTTCCAACCTCAAGTTTGTTTTCGAGGGCTCCCTGTCGGTTCTCACTTTTCTTAAAGGAAGCGATGCCTTAGATTGCTTTTCGAGGGCGCCATCCCGTCCGTCGATCGTACCTCAAGTTTATTTTTGCTGCCGCCGGCCTTTAGGAGTTGCATGGCACAGGCTCCGAACCCGCACTCCAACGACGAGCTCCGAGCTGTCCTCGACGCCTCCGGCGTCGTCGGCGCCTGGGTGCACGATCACTGGGCGGGGCGTCTCACGCTGTCGGGCGACTTCGCCGGCTTGCTCGGCCTCGATCCCGAGGTCGCCGCCGGCGGGGTATCGATCGACACGTTCCTCGAGCGGACCCATCCCGAGGACCGCAGCCGGGTCGAGAGCTGCCTGCACGCGGCCGGTGAGATCGGCGGGCCGGTCGAGGCCGAGTTCCGGACCGTCGAATCGGCGGCGGGCGTGCGCAAGCTCCTCATCCGCGGGCGCGTCGAGCGCAATGCGGTCGACGGGACGGCGCAGGGGCGGGGCATCGCGATCGATCTCACCGAGAACCGGTCGGCGGACCTGCGCCAGACGGAGCGCCTCGTGAACCGCATGGCCGAGCACGCCATCGCGCTCCGCGCCCTCGCCGACGGCCTCGGGGAGGCGAACCTGACCAAGCTGATCGACGGCCTGATGATCGAGATCGGCTTCGAGCTCGCCAAGTTCCTGCAGGATCCGCGCGCCCTCGGCGAGCTCCGGGCCGAGCGCCACCACTGATCCGGGCGGCCGCAGGCCGTTGGATCACGCTGCCGTGCGCGGTACTGTCCGGGCCTTGCTCGCCGGGAGGCCGCCATGCGCCGCGACACGATCTACGACCGCGACCTCGACCGGAATCCGGCCAACCACCAGCCGTTGACGCCGCTGGGCTATCTCGACCGGGCGGCGCGGGTGTTTCCCGACCAGGTCGCGGTGATCCACGGGCCCCTGCGGCGCAGCTATGCCGAGCTTTACGCCCGCTGCCGCCGCCTGGCCTCGGCGCTCGCCGCCCACGGGATCGGCCGGGGCGACACCGTCGCGGTGCTGCTCGCCAACACGCCGGCGATGATCGAGTGCCACTACGGCGTGCCGATGGCGGGCGCCGTGCTCAACACCCTCAACACCCGCCTCGACGCCGCGGCCCTGGCCTTCTGCCTCGATCATGGCGAGGCCAAGGTCCTCGTCGCCGACCGGGAGTTCTCGCGCGTCGCGCGCGACGCGCTGGCGCAGGCCGGGCGCAGCCTGCTGGTGATCGATTACGACGATCCGCACTATGCCGGCGCCGGCGAGGCCCTCGGCACCCGCGACTACGAGGCGTTCCTCGCCGAGGGCGATCCCGAGCACGACTGGGCGATGCCCGACGACGAGTGGGACGCGATCAGCCTGAACTACACCTCCGGCACCACCGGCGACCCGAAGGGCGTGGTCTACCACCACCGCGGCGCGGCGCTGCTGGCGCTCGGCAACGTCGTCACCGGGAGCCTGGGGCAGCACCCGGTCTATCTCTGGACGCTGCCGATGTTTCACTGCAACGGCTGGTGCTTCCCGTGGACGCTGTCGATCGTGGCCGGCACCCATGTCTGCCTGCGCCAGGTCCGGGCCGAGGCGATGTACGCGCTGATGGCCGAGCACGGCGTCACCCACCTGTGCGGGGCGCCGATCGTGATGCAGCTGCTGATCAACGCCTCCGACGCCGAGCGCCGCCCCCTGCCCCACCGGGTCGCGTTCTTCACCGCCGCCGCGCCGCCGCCGGAGGCGGTGCTGGCGGGCATGCGCGAGGCGGGCTTCGCCGTCACCCACCTCTACGGGCTGACCGAGAGCTACGGCCCGGCCGTCGTCAACGCGTGGCATGCCGAGTGGGACGACCTCCCGGCCGACGCGCAGGCCGCCAGGAAGGCCCGCCAGGGCGTGCGCTATCCCGTGCTCGAGGGCCTCGACGTGCGCGACCCCGAGACCCTGGAATCGGTGCCGGCGGACGGCCGGACGATGGGCGAGGTGATGATGCGCGGCAACGTGGTGATGCGCGGCTACCTCAAGAACCCGGCCTCCACCGAGGCGGCGTTCCGGGGCGGCTGGTTCCACACCGGCGACCTCGGCGTGAAGCACCCCGACGGCTACGTGCAGCTCAAGGACCGCTCGAAGGACATCATCATCTCGGGCGGCGAGAACATCTCCTCGATCGAGGTCGAGGACGCGCTGTTCAAGCACCCGGCGGTCGCCGCCGCCGCGGTCGTCGCCAAGCCCGACGACAAGTGGGGCGAGACGCCGTGCGCCTTCGTCGAGCTCAGGGACGGCGCCGCGGCCAGCGCCGACGACCTCATCCGGTGGTGCCGCGGGCGGCTGGCCGCCTACAAGATGCCCCGGACCATCGTGTTCGGGGAGCTGCCCAAGACCTCCACCGGCAAGGTGCAGAAGTACCTGCTGCGCGAGCGGGCGCGGCAGGAGCCGGGGCAAGGATCGTAGGGAGCCGAGGATCATGGCAGTCGACGCGGGCGGCGCGCGCCGCCCGCGGGAGGCTCACCACTTGTAGCTCAGGCTCGCGGTGATGCGTCGGGCCTCGCCGTAGAAGCAGGCCGCCGTCGACTGGCAGGCCGAGACGTAGCGCTTGTCGGCGATGTTCTGAGCGTTCACCGCGAAGCGCCAGTTGTCGCGGGTGTAGTGCACCACCGCGTCGAACAGCACCCGCTCGGGCACCGTCAGGGTGTTGGCGGTGTCCGCGAACGAGCGCCCGACGTAGCGCGCGCCGCCGCCGAAGCCGAAGCCGCGCCACTCGCCCCCCGGGATCGTGTAGTCGGCGAACACGGTGGCCAGCGTCTCCGGGGTCGCGGTCGGCGCCCGGCCGATCACCCCGACGTCGCCGCGGGTGACCTCGATGTTGAAGGTCGTGAACGAGGCGGTGACGTTGAGGTCGCGGGTGAGGTTGGCCACGAACTGCGCCTCGAAGCCGCGCGAGCGCGTCTCGCCGAGCTGGAGCTGGTTGAGGTTGTTGCTCGGGTCGATCGTCAGCGAGTTGGCCAGGGTCAGATCGAAGGCGGCCAGCGTCAGGAAGGCGTCGTAGCCCGGCGGCTGGTACTTCACGCCGACCTCGTACTGGTCGCCGGTGGTCGGCTTGAACGGCTGGCTGAAGAAGTTCGTCCCGATCTGCGGGTTGAAGAAGCTCGCGTAGGAGACGTAGGGCGCCAGGCCGAAATCGAAGTTGTAGATCAGGCCGTAGCGCTGGGTGCCGGCGTTGGCGGTCTGGCGCGTGACGGTGCTGGCCAGCAGGTTGTTGACCTCGTTCGAGGTGAAGTCGCCGCGGCCGGAAAGCACCAGGGTCAGCTCGGGCGTGAGCTTGATCTGGTCCTGCGCGTAGAGACCGACCTGCTGGAAGACGTCGTAGTTGACCAGGTAGGGCGCCGCCGCCACGGTCGGCGAGCCGTAGTTCGGCGCCAGCAGGTTGAAGTTCGCGACCGCCGGGCCGACGAAGCCGCCCGTCGCCTGGTTGTCGTTCAGCTGCACGTTCTTGTAGTCGAGCCCGACCAGGAAGGTGTGCCGGAACAAGCCGTCGTCGAACCGGGCGACCGCGTTGTTGTCGACGTTGAACGCGCCGATCCGCGAGGTGGCGCGGAAGCGGTAGCGCGCCAGCTGCGTCTGCAGCGGGTCGGCGTAGCCGTTGATGCTGAACGAGTTGTCGTAGGACTCGCTGTACGCGTAGCGCAGGTTCTGCCGGAACGTCCACGTGTCGTCGAAGACGTGCTCGAACTCGTAGCCGAGGCTGTACTGCGTCCGGCGATAGACGTTGTTGTCCTTGTCCTGGACGTTGTAGCTGCGCGGGATGCGCGCGCCGAACACGTCCGGGCGCGCCGTGCCCTGGTAGGGCAGGAAGGCGTTGATGCGGCCGGTGTCGTCGTATTGCAGGCTCGTCAGCACGGTGAGCGTGGTGGCGCCGTCCGGCTTGTAGGTGAAGCTCGGCGCGATGTAGCCGCGGTTCTCGTCGAGGCCGTCCACCTGCGTGCCGCCCTGCCGGCCGATGCCGGTCAGGCGGTAGAACCAGTGGCCCTCGGTGTCGGCCGGGCCGCCGAAATCGAAGGCGAGGTACTTCTGGCCGAACGAGCCGCCGCCGACCTCGACGTAGTTCAACGGCTCGAGCGGGGGCTTCTTGCTGATGATGTTGATCAGGCCGCCGGGGCCGCCCTGGCCGAACAGCACGGCGGCGGGGCCGCGCAGCACGTCGACGCGCTCGACCCCGAACGGATCGACCTTGTAGGAGGCGAAGCCGTAGTTGAACAGCTGCAGCCCGTCCCGGTACAGGCCGGTGTCGCTCGCGGTGAAGCCGCGGATCTGGAAGAAGTCGACCCGCGAATCCGGGCCGAAGGCGTTGCCGAACACGCCGGCCGAATAATTGATGATCTCGCCGATCTGCTGGGGCTTGATCGCGTCGAGCTGCTGCCGGCCGATCACGCTGACCGATTGCGGCGTCTCGATCAGCGGCGTGTCGGTCTTGGTCGAGGTCAGCGTGCGCTTGGCGACGTAGCCGTCGATCGGCCCGCGCGGATCCTCGCGCGGGACCACGACGCGCGCCGCCGTGCCGTCGCGCGACTCGACGGTCAGTTCCTCCAGGCGCACGCTGCCCTGCGCCGAGGGCTCGCCGACGCCGCGGCGCGGCGCGGTCGCCTCCTGCGCGGACGAGGGCAGGACGAACGGCGCCAGCGCGATCAGCGAGGCGCCAGCCAGCACGAGGCGACGCGGGTTCGGGGTGGGGCGGGGGGCGGGACGACGCATGGGACTGAAGGGCCTTGCCAGGATGCGGACAGCAGGGGACGATCGCTGCGAAAACGGCTTCGCGACGTTGTTTGGAATGATGCTAAACTGATGTTATTACTAGCTTTTCCGGGTCTTCGTTACGGCCGGGCCGGATCGCGCACAAGGCCTCGGCGGACGGATGCACCCGCCCTGTGGCCTGCAAGCCACGGTTGATACCGCCATCCCGGCCCCGGCGCTCCGCGTGCCCTGCCCTGCTCTTCTCTGCCCGGGCGGCCTCAGCGCGGGCGCGCGGCGATCCAGCCGATCACCGCGTCGGCGACCTGGTCGCTGTTCTTTTCCAGCATCATCATGTGGCCGTTGCCGCGCAGGCCCTGGTCGACGAGCTTGAGGCTGTCGGGCCTGGCACCGGCCTGGGCGAGGAAGGCGGTGGTGCAGTCGTCGACCGGGGTGCGGAACGAGGCTTCGGCGGTCACGATCACCGCCGGCACGCGGGCGAGGTTCGGGAGCCGGCGCACCGGCTCGCCCTGGAGCCAGCAGCGGATCCGCCCCTCGGCCGCCGGGGCCTTGGCCTGCATCACCACGAGATCCTCGGGCGACGTCACCGGCGGGTCGAAGGTCAGCGGCACGCGGGTGATGCCGTAGGCGCGGGCGCGCCCGTCGCCCGCCTTCTCGTAGAAGTCCTTGCCGCCGCGCAGGCGCACGTCGAAGAAGGGCGGCCCGTTCGGCTCGATCGCGACGTGGGCCTTCACGAGGTCGGGCCGCGCATCCGAGACCGCCCAGCCGAACAGCCCGGCCTGCCCGTGGGTGACCAGCACCGCCGGCCCGATCTTGTCCAGCAGCGCGACCAGCGCCGGGTCGACCAGCTCCTCGGTCTGCTGCGCGCCGGCGAGGTAGGGCACCTGGCTGGCGAAGAACTGGTCGAAGGCGGCGTTCCCCTGCACGCCGGGGCCGCCCGGCCACTGGGTGTGGAGCTTGGCCTGCGGGAACAGGTCGTAGAGCTCCTGGGCGGTGTAGGTCTCCTCCAGGGCGCGGGTCGAGAACCGGGCGTAGGGCCCGTAGACTTCCGGGTTGGTGCCGGACCGGCCGCGGCCGACCTGGTCGACGATGTAGACCGCGAACCCCTTCTCGACGAAGCGCTGGGCCCAGCCGGGCCGGCCGTCCGGCGTCCCGAGGAAGTTGACCCCGGTCTGCGAGATGCCGTGGACCATCACCACCGGCCAGGGCTGCGTGACGGTGGCCGGCCGCCGCGACTGCACGAACATCTGGCCGACCATCACGGTCTTGTCGGCGACGCGCTCGTAGCGGCCGCCGATGTAGAAGTAGCTCGCCACCGTCAGGGGCCCCTGAGCGGGGGCGTCCGCGGCGGCGGACGGCCCGGGCTGCACCCCGGCGACGGCGAGCCCCACGGCGACGAGACCCGCGCCGAGCCGCTTGCGCACGCCGCGCCCCGAAAAGCCCTGCCTGGCGATCATGCCGTCCTCCCGCCGAGGCCCTGCCCTCCGCCGGGCGGCTTATCGCGGGATTTGCGGCGATGGGCCAGCCGTCCGCGGCCGCATCCGGCCCGGAGCGGCCGCGAAACCCGCACCGCGGAAGCCCGGTTTGGGCGCTGTCGGGTCGGACGGATCGGCGAACCGAAGAAATTCTTCACGGTTTCTCCATCGATCATGCGTTCGATGCAGCATTCGCGTGCGGAGACGCACGAGACCCGAGCCGGGCACATGACTGCCACCGCGTGCGGCCCGGTGGTGCCCGCCGGGCACGAGGCCCAGATTCAGGGCCATCGCAACCGCACCCGCTTCAGGACCTTTCGCCGTGGACGTCTCGACCGCCAAGACCCTCGTCTCCGCCGTGCTGGTCTGCGCCATCGTGCTGTTCAGCGGCATCTCGCTGCGGATGTTCGTGCTGGAGGTCGGCCGGGATCTCCGCAGCGCGCGGGCGCAGCGCGTAACCGCCGGCAACGACCGCCGCGACTAGGCGCCCTTCCGCCGGATCCGCCTCAGCCCCGATCCAGATCGAGCGCCGGCGCGTAGACCGCGTCGCCGAGCCGCCGCAGCGGCCCGTGCGGGCCCGCGCGCTTCCACAGCCGCGTGTTCAGCGCCGCGACCGGATCCTGGCCGGGGACGGCGAACCCTTCCGCGACGAGCGCCTCCAGGATCTCGCCCGCATGCATCGGCCGGCCGGCGCGCACGAGGATGCCGCAGGCGGCCTCGACCAGGGCGCGGCCGTAGCGGCGCGCGCCGACGGGATCGACCTCGAACGCGACGGGCACCCGCTCCGGCGATGGCGATGGCGATGGCTCGGGAGCGGGAGGCTCGGCCCGGAGGGCGGCGCCGGCGGCGCGCGGTGCGGCGGGCTCCGGCGGGACGTGATCCTCGGGCGCCTCGATCGCCCGAGATGGCTCGCCCCCGCGCAGGCGACGGCCGAGCTCGAGGTAGAGGACGTGATCGGCGATCTCGCGCTCGAGGGCGTCGCGCTGGCGCCGCAGGCTCGCGAGCCGCGCCTCGATCTCCGCTTCCGACAATCCCATGATGGGCCCGCATCTTCCCTGATTCTCAGATAGGGAATATCAGAAATCGCGCTCGAACGGAAGATTGTTTTGCCTCGGAATTTTGCTCCGCTGAGGGAATGGAGGTGACGTTCCCTGGACGCGTACTAAGGGAATAGATCAGTCCGGCGATGCCCGTTCCCTCAGGCTGCCGCGTCCTTCCCTGCCAGCGCCTTCCGTATTCCCTTGCGCGGCGGGACGAGGAGCATGCCGGGATCGGCCGGCTGCAAGGTCATGCCGCCGTCGTCCAGCGCGATCGGCAGCTTCGGGAAGACCTCGCACAGGTGGGCGATGTCGGTCTTGAACGCCTGCCGGAAGCTGCGGATGCAGGCGTTCTCGGCGCCGAACTGGCCGTGCAGGTTGGTCCAGGTGAGCCTCAGGGGCCGCTGCAGGGCGCGCAGGCGGTAGCCGACCCAGAACAGCAGGTCGAGCTTGCGCGCCGAGCCCGAGAAGGCCCGCGCCGCCCGGATGTCGACGGGCAGGGCGTGCCGGATCAGGTTGTCGTAGAAGTCCTGGTGGAACTGCACGGTGCGGGACCAGGCCGCGCCCTCCCCGTCCCTCGCCCCCTCCCTCATCCCATCCTTGGCCCCGTCCCGGGCCGTGGGCCGCCACAGGTCGAGGCTGCGGAACGGCGGCACGTTGAGGGTGCTGGCCTGGTCGTGCCCGTCCCACAGGCCGATCTGCATCGAGCAGGCGGCGAGGCGGTTGAGCTGTTCCTTGAACTGCCGGATCGTGCCGCGCTCGCCGCCGGTGACGGCAAAACCCATCTCGCGCATGAAGCCGGAGAGGGAATCGGCGACCGCGATGGTCGGGCTGCGCTGGCGCACGGCCTCGGTGCAGAGGTGGAGCAGCACGAGCCGCGCCTTCGGGCCGTAGGGCAGGCCCTGCGGCTCCATCTCGCCGGTGATCGGGCTCTTCAGCCGGCCGGCGACGAGGTTCAGCGAGTTGCGGCCGTAATCGCGCGAGAATTCCCGCACCGGCCCGGGATCGCGGTAGGGCAGGCCGCAGAGCGCGAGCACCGAATGGATGTGCTGGAGGTTCTCCGGCACGGTCGGCTGGTTCTCGATCACCTCGCGCACGGCGTCGCGCCGGCGCTGGTCCCGCCCCATCCCGGCCCGCCGGCCGGCGACCGCGCCCTTGGCCGAGGCCTCCGCGTCGCGGACCTGCTGCCGGTGCAGGATGTGCTCGACGATCTGGGCGAACAGGAAGCCGCCACGCGCCGCCTCGACCTCCGCGCGGAGGTCGGCGTCGCGAATGCCGGCCAGTCTGTCCTCGATCCCCATGCCCGTTCCGAAACTCCGCGACCGCGCTGCGCGGACCATCCCTGCCCGGGCCGCACCTGCAAGCGCCCGATCCCGCGGCCGCATCGGGCCGGGGCACGATGGTCATGACACGATTTGCCGGCCCGGAGTCCCCGGGGGCGGGCGGGTTATCCCGGCTATCCACGCTTCCCCTCCCCCCAAGGTTTCGCGGGCGGCGTCCCCCAGGGGTTCGCGGGCGGCGTCCGATGCGTGGGGGTGGGTCGATGCGCGCCGCGCAGAGTTCGATGCGGGGTCGCGACCGCCGGCCGGCCACGCAGAGTTCGATACGCGCAGGGGCCGCCGACTTGTCCCCATTCCCCACCGCCCTTGGCGTGAAATCACGCCGAATCGCATGCGGATCCACGCAGACTCCGATGCGGCCTCCCGGGAATCCCACGCAGACTTCGATGCGATCCCACGCAGAGTCGGATGCGGACCCACGCAGAGTCGGATGCGAGAACCCCCACCAAGCCATTGTCGGGGATAGGGTTTTCGGCGCCCCATATAACCTTCAGAACAGACTCTCTGAGAATCATTTCTGATAGATTTCCCAGGCCTCCTGCGGTGTCGTTCGCTTTGGCGAACACCCCGAAACCCTCAGAATGTCCACTTGGAATACAGGGAATATGCCGCTCTTGTCCCCAAAGGCGCGCCGGAAGCGCGGAGCCGGACCGGGAGCGACGGCGTGCGCCGCGAGGCTCGCGCAGGTGATTTCGCGGCCGTGCCGGTCTACCCCTGCGGCCGGTGGGCGTCGGGCAGGCCGACCCCGTGAGGAGCCGTGACGCATGGCCGAAGCGCCGCTCGATGCCTTGAGGCGGGTGATGGCCGCGCTGCGCGATCCGAACCGCGGATGCGCCTGGGACGTCGCCCAGACTTCGGCAAGCATCGCGCCCTACGCCCTCGAGGAGGCCTACGAGGTCGTCGACGCGATCGCGCGCGGCGATCTCGGCGACCTGCGCGAGGAGCTCGGCGACCTGCTGCTGCAGGTGGTGTTCCACGCCCGGATGGCCGAGGAGGCCGGCGCCTTCGATCTCGACGACGTCGCGCGCACGATCGTGGCGAAGCTGGTGCGGCGGCACCCGCACGTGTTCGAGCCCGACGGGACCCTGCTCCCGGCCGGCAGCCCGCGCCGCGACGCGCGCGCGGTCGAGGCGCAGTGGCAGGCGATCAAGGCCGCCGAGCGCGCCGCCAAGCCGTCTCGCGCCCCGGCGGGACCGCTCGATGGCGTCGCCCGGACGCTTCCGGCCCTGACCCGGGCCGAGAAGATCTCGCGGCGGGCGGCCGGCTACGGCTTCGATTGGTCGGATGCGGCGGACGTGGTCGCCAAGGTCCGCGAGGAGGCCGACGAGGTCGCCGAGGCGCTCGCCGGCGACGACGGGCAGGCCGTGGCCGAGGAGATCGGCGACCTGCTGTTCTCGGTGGCCAACCTCGCCCGGCACGCCGGGATCGACCCGGAGGCGGCGCTCAGGGCCGGCAACGACAAGTTCGTGCGCCGCTTCACCGCGATGGCCGCCCGGCTCGAGGCCGAGGGCGGGACGCTGTCGGATGCCGACCTCGCCGCGATGGAGGCGGCCTGGATCGCCGTGAAGCGCGCTGAGCGCGGCGAGGCCTGATCGCGGATCCGGGATGCCGAGGGGATCATCCCTTTGGCGGGTGTCGGGCGGAGCCCGACGAATAGGCACCAGGGCTTCGCCCTGGACCCACGAAAGGGATGATCCCTTTCGAAACCCGCTCTCAGACCACGCTGCCGCGCAGGTCGTAGGCGTCGGCCGCCTCGATCCTCACGGTGACGATGTCGCCCTGGCGCACCGGCCGGCGGCTGGCGACGTGGACGGTGCCGTCGATCTCGGGCGCGTCGTATTTCGAGCGGCCCTTGATGCCGTCGGGCCCCACCGTGTCGACGATCACGGGCAGGCGCTTGCCGATGCGCGCCTTCTGCAAGCGCAGCGAGACCTGCTGCTGCGCTTCCATGAAGCGGCGCTTGCGCTCGGCCTGCAGTTCCGGCGGCACCGCCGCGCCGACGGAATTGGCGAGCGCGCCCGTCACCGGCTCGTAGGTGAAGCAGCCGACGCGCTCGAGCTTGGCTTGCCCGATCCAGTCGAGCAGCTCCGAGAACTCGGCCTCGGTCTCGCCGGGGAAGCCGACGATGAAGGTCGAGCGGATGGCGAGGTCCGGGCAGGTCTCGCGCCAGCGCCGGATGCGCTCGAGCTGGCGCTCCTGGTTGCCCGGGCGGCGCATGCGCTTGAGCACGGTCGGCGAGGCGTGCTGGAGCGGCATGTCGAGGTAGGGAAGGATCTTCCCCTCCGCCATCAGGGGGATCACCTCGTCGACGTGCGGGTAGGGGTAGACGTAGTGCAGCCGGACCCAGGCACCGAGCTCGCCGAGTTCCTTGGCGAGATCGTAGAACTTCGCCCGCACCGCGCGGTCGCGCCACGGGCTTTCGGCGTAGCGCAGGTCGACGCCGTAGGCGCTGGTGTCCTGCGAGACGACGAGCAGCTCCTTCACGCCGGCCTTGACCAGCTTCTCCGCCTCGCGCAGCACGTCGCCGGCGGGGCGGCTGACGAGGTCGCCGCGCAGCGACGGGATGATGCAGAAGGTGCAGCGGTTGTTGCAGCCCTCCGAGATCTTCAGGTAGGCGTAGTGCCGCGGGGTCAGCTTGACGCCCTGCGGCGGCACCAGGTCGAGGAACGGGTCGTGGGCCGGCGGCACCGCCTCGTGGACGGCGGCCACCACCGATTCGTAGGCCTGCGGGCCGGTGACGGCCAGGAGGTTCGGGTACTTGTCGCGGATCTCGTCGGGCTGGGCACCCATGCAGCCGGTGACGATGACCCGGCCGTTCTCCGCCATCGCCTCGCCGATCGCCGAGAGCGATTCGGCCTTGGCCGAATCGAGGAAGCCGCAGGTGTTGACGATGACCACGTCCGCCCCGTCGTGGCGCCGGGCGAGCTCGTAGCCCTCCGCCCGCAGATGCGTGAGGATCCGCTCGGAATCGACCAGCGCCTTCGGGCAGCCGAGCGAGACGAACGAGATCTTGGGTGCGGCCGAGACCCTTGCGGGCGTCGGATCGGACGGAAGAGCGGATGCGGTCATGCTGCCTTCGTGCGGCGTGGACGCCGCCAGGTCGGACGCCTCGAGAATCCGAGGATGGGGGACATCCCGATCTTCGGGCCCGAATTTTCGTGATGGGGCATCGCTATAGCGGGATCGCGGCGCCCGCGCGAGCCCCGCCGGCGCGCGGCCGAGCGCCGAGTGGGATTGCGTCGGGCGCATCGGTCGCAAAACCCTGCGGCATCGGCTGCGGCTTCCCAGGGGCTACCGCCTGTGCGAGGCCTTCGGACCCACCGACGGGCCGGCACCCGTCGCCCTCGAACCGGACGCGACAGCGCAGGACATGGCGGCGCAACAGATCTGGACCCGGGAGATCCCGTTCGTCGACCCCGTCGCGGCGGCGATGCGGCTGCGCCGCTGGCCCGGCCTCGCCTTCCTCGACAGCGCGATGCGGCACGACACCCTCGGCCGGGTCTCGATCCTGGCGGCCGACCCCTTCGCCCGCTTCCGGTTTCGCGACGGCCGCGCCACGCTGGACGGGCGGCCCGTCCCCGGCGGGCCGATGGCGGCGCTCCGCGCCTGCCTCGCGCCCTACCGGCTCGGCCCGGAGGAGGGGGCCGCGTTCTCCGGCGGCGCGATCGGCTACTGCGCCTACGATCTCGGGCAGGCGCTGGAGCGGGTGGTCCCGCCCGCGCGCCGGGCCGGGCTGACGGACGACGCCGCCTTCGACCTCCACGACGTCGCGCTCACCATCGACCACGGCGCCGGCACCTGCCGCCTCGCCGCCACCGGCTTCCCGGAGACCGAGCCGTCGCGGCGCGAGGCCCGCGCGCAGGCGCGGCTCGCCGCCTTCGCCGATCGCCTGAGCGGGGCGACGCCGGAGCCGGCCGCCCTGCCCCCGCGCGCTGCCCCGCCGACCTGGCACTCGAACTTCACGCGCGCCCGCTACGAGGCGGCGGTCGACCGGGTGCGGGACTACATCCGGGCCGGCGACATCTACCAGGCCAACATCGCCCAGCGCTTCACCGCCGCCCTGCCCGCGGGCTTCGACCGGTTCGCGTTCTACCGCCGCTTGCGCGAGACCAACCCGGCGACCTTCGGCGCCTATCTCGAGTTCGACGGGCTGACCGTCGCGTCGAGCTCGCCCGAGCGCTTCCTGAAGCTCGAGGGCAGCCAGGTCGAGACCCGGCCGATCAAGGGCACGCTCGCGCGCAGCCCCGACCCGGTCGAGGACGCGGCCCGCGCCGCGCGGCTGCTCGCGGACCCGAAGGAGCGCGCCGAGAACACCATGATCGTCGACCTGCTGCGCAACGACCTGTCCCGGGTCTGCGCGCCGGGCAGCGTGCAGGTGCCGGTGCTGTGCGGGCTGGAATCCTATGCCGGCATCCACCATCTCGTCTCGGTCGTCACGGGCACGTTGCGGGACGGTCTCGACGGCTTCGACCTGCTGGAGAGGACCTTTCCCGGCGGCTCGATCACCGGCGCGCCGAAGCTCAGGGCCATGGACATCATCACCGAGATCGAGGGCGACGCGCGCGAGCTCTATTGCGGGGCCATCGGCCGGATCGGGTTCGACGGGTCGCTCGACACCGCGATCGCGATCCGCACCGTGTTCATGGACGCGACGACCGCGGTGCTCCAGGCCGGCGGCGGCGTCACCCTGCTCTCCGAGCCGGCGGCCGAGTATGACGAGACCCTGACCAAGGCCGCCCGCGTGTTCCAGGCGTTCGAGGCAGAGGCGTTCGAAACATGAGCGCGCCTGCGCGAGCCCGGGCCGGCGCGACGACCGGGGGCCGCACGGGGAGATCCGAGCGGAGGTCGGCGCGCGCGACCGCGCGTCGCCGGCGGCGCGGCCGATGCCTGCGGCCGGCGACGGCCGGGGGCCACCGGGAAACCCCATGATCCTCGTCGTCGACAACTACGACTCGTTCGTCTTCAACGTCGTCCGCTACTTCGAGGAGCTCGGCGAGACGGTGCGCGTGGTGCGCAACGACGCCCTCGACGTGGCCGGCATCCGCGCGCTCGCCCCCGACGCGCTGGTGATCTCGCCGGGGCCGTGCACGCCGGCCGAGGCCGGGATCTCGCTGCCGGCGATCCGCGAGCTCTCGGGTCGGATGCCGATCCTCGGGGTCTGCCTCGGGCACCAGGCGATCGGCGCGGCCTTCGGCGGCACCGTCGAGCGGGCGCGGAAGCCCCTGCACGGGCAGGCGACGCCGGTGGCGCATGGCGGGGAGCGGCTGTTTGCCGGGCTGCCGCCGGCGATGCAGGTCGGGCGCTACCACTCCCTCGTGGTGGCGCCGCAGCCGGCGATGGCGGCCCACCTCACCGTCGACGCGCGCTCGGCCGAGGGCGAGGTGATGGCGCTGTCGCATCGCCGCCATCCGACCTACGGCATCCAGTTCCACCCGGAATCGGTGCTCACCGAGAACGGCCACGCGATCTTCTCGAACTTCCTCGGCCTGGCCCGCGATTGGCGGGAGCGGCCCGCATCCGGGGAGGGCGGCGATGCTGTGGCATGACGGCCGCCTGATCGACGGCACCACCCTGCCCTTCGACCTGACCGATCGCGGCCTGACCCTGGCCGACGGCGTCTTCGACACGGCCCTGGCGCTGGCCGGCCGGGTCGCCTTCGCGGACGCGCACGTCGCCCGCCTCGTCGCCTCGGCCGAAGCGCTGGGCTTCTCCGTGCCCGCCGATGCCGCCCGCACGGCGATGCATGCGCTCGCCGCCACGGGCGATCGCCTGGCGATCCGCACCACCGTCACCCGCGGCACGGGCCCGCGCGGCCTCGCCCCGCCGCCCGATCCGCGCCCGACGCTGTTTGCGACCGCGGCCGTCAGCGACCGCCGGATCGCGTTCGCGCCCCTGCGGCTGTGGCCCACCGCCATCGCCCGGAACGAGACCTCGCCGCTGGCGCGGCTCAAGACCCTCGGCTACGGCGACGCGATCCTCGCGGCGCGGGATGCGCGGGCGGCCGGCTTCGACGAGGCCCTGTTCTGCAACACCCGGCGGCACCTCGCCTGCGCCGGCACCGGCAACGTCTTCGCGCTGTTCGGCGACCGCCTGGTCACGCCGCCGCTCGGCGACGGGGTGCTGGCCGGCATCGTGCGCGCCGTCGTGATCGCCGAGCTCGCGCCCGCCTGCGGGCTCGCCTGCGAGGAACGGTCCGCGACGAGGGCCGAGCTGCGCCGCGCCGACGCGGTGCTCGTCACCAATTCGCTGCGGCTCGTCGCACCGGTCGCGGCGATCGGCGACACCGCCTACGCGACCGACCACCCGGTGCTGATGCGGCTGATCGCGGCCCTGCGCGACCGCGTCGCAGCGGAATGCGGTGTTCCCGCCAGCGTCGTCGCATGACGGGCGGGCGATCGACGGAGACGCCCGGGCGGATCTGGCTGCGGCGCGGGCTGGTCGGCCTCTACGGCCTCGTCGGCGCGGTGCACCTCGCCGCGCCCGACACCTTGATGCCGATCATGCCGGCCTGGGTGCCGGAGCCGCGCCTCGTGATCCTCGGCACCGGGCTCTGCGAGGTCGCGGGCGCGCTGGCGCTGACGCGCCCGGCCCTGCGCCGGGCGGCCGGGATCGGGCTCGCGCTCTACGCGCTCTGCGTCTGGCCGGCCAACATCAAGCAGGCGGTCGAGGGGATCGTGGTGCCGCCGCTGCCGGATTCCTGGTGGTACCACGGCCCCCGGCTGGCCTTCCAACCGGTGCTGATCTGGGCCGGATTGTTTGCCGGCGGCGCGATCGACTGGCCGTTCCGCCGCGCGGCGTCGCGGGCTGCGGGCCGGCGCGCCCCGGGGCGATGATCCCGTGATCCCGTGATCCGGTCATGCTGCGATCCCGTGATCACGGGATCTTGTGCCGATCGCATCATGCGGGCACCCCGAAGCGGAAAAGCCCGGCGCTTCGGGGCGCCGGGCTTCTTGCAAAAGTCAATTTGCAGGGGCCGATCCCGACGGCGGGATCGGCGGTCGCGAATCAGGGCTTGGGGGCCGCCGCGGCGCCGGCGCCGGCCGCGCCCGGCTGCTCCAGCTTCTTGCGCATGTCCTCGCTGCGCTTCTCGAGCTCGGCCTGGAGCTTCTTCTGCTGCTCCTCGAGCACCTTCGGGTCCATGGCCGGGCCGTCGAAGGCCTTGCCGAAGCCGGCGAGCGGCACGGCGAAGGTCACCTCGCGCTGGGTCTGGTTCTGCACCGAGACGTTGAGCGTGGTGCCCTTCTTCATCGCGGCGACGACGCCGGCATCGACGCCGCCGGCCTCGGCGAAGCAGCCGTTGGGGAAGCAGACCGCGAACTTGCCGGCGGTGCCCTGCTGGCCGTCGACGGTGAAGCGGATGCCGGGCTGCAGCAGCAGGCCGAGCGGCAGCAGGTAGCGCACCACGCGCACCTCCTGCTTCGTGGCCGGGTTCTTCATCTCGTACACGGCGACCGCGAGGACCGGCTGGCCCTGGTCGGAGACGAAGTCGCGGGTGGTGTAGCAGATGTCGGTGCCCGACCCGCCGTCCTTGCCGCAGACCTTGGTCCAGTCGGCCTGGCTCGGCTCGGACTTCACGGTCACGGTCTGCGGGCCGGTCTGCGCCGCGGTGTTGGCCGCCGGCGTGCTCTGGGCCGGGGCGGGGGCCGCCGGCGCCGGGGCCGGGGGGGCCGGCGTCGCCTTCTTCGGCTGGGCGAGGGCGGGTCCGGCAAGGCCGGCGAGCGCAAGGAACGCGGCGGCGCGCATCAGGAGCGCCGGGCTTTTGGCGAAGGACATCGGCTCAGACCCTTTGAAGTTCGTCGATGAAGAGGACGTCGTCGTGACGGGAAAACGTGATGCGGTGCGGGACGCGGGCGGCCGGTCCGACAGGGCGCCGCGCTGGTCCCGGGCGATCGGGCGGCCTGCATTCCCCGCCGAATGCGGCGAAGGCATGACACCCACCGCGACACCCGGCCCCGCGCATGCGGGACATCCGCGGGTCGGCCTTAGGCGGGGGTTAACCCTAAACCCGCATCGATGGCCAGTCGTCCCCGTGCGGGATGTCGGGCGACGCCCTTCGGATGGAGTTCGAGAACCCCGTGAGCGCGGCGCAGCCCTCCATCGAGCCGTCGACCGCCGGATGGGGACCGGCCGCCGATCGACGCCCCCTGCCCCGGACGGCGGCCCGCGAGCCGGTGTGGTCGCCGGCCGCCGCCGAGGTCGTCCTTCCGCGGGTGGGCCTGTGCGCGCTGCTCGCTGGAACCGCCCGCCTCGACCCCGCCCGCCTCGCCTTCTCCGACGCCGCGCCCAAGCGCGGCTGGAGCGACAGGCCGCCGATGACCTGGACCTACGGGACGGCGGCCGAGATCGTCGGGCGGCTCGGCCGGGCCCTGCGGACGTGGCGGCTGCCGCCGGGAAGCCGGATCGGCCTGTGGTTTCCCGGAAGCACCGAGGGATTGATCGCCCACCTCGCCGTCGAGGCGGCGGGGCACGTCCCCTGCCCGCTGCCCGCGTCCTGGACCGAGGCGCAGGCGGCGGCCGGCATCCAGGCGGCCGGCCTCTCCGCGGTGCTGACCCAGACCCATGTCGGGGCCGGCCGCCCGGCGGAGGCGATGTGCCGGATCGCGGCCGGCTATTTCGGCCTGCGCTATCTCGCCGCCTTCGGCCCGGCCGTGCCCGACGGCGTGATCAACCTCGACGCGCTCGCCCTCGACCGGGCCGGGGGCGCCGTTGCGTTGCCCGAGACCGGCGGCGGCCTCGTCAGCTTCGTGGCGGGCGATCCGGCGCGGCCGGTCCACCGGACGGGCGACGCCCTGCTCGCGGCGGTCGCCGCGCACCTGGTCTCGGCCCGGATCGAGCCCGGCGACCGCATCCTTACCCTGCTGCCGCCCTCGGATCTGCGCGGGATCGTCACCGGCCTCGGCGCGGCGCTCGCCGTCGGCGCCGACCTCGAGACGATGCCGGTCTTCGACGGAGGCGCGCTGATCGAGAGCCTGGCGCATCCGCGCCCGACCCATCTCGTCGCCCCGGCCTTCCTGGAGGGTGCGCTCGACGCCCTGCCCGCGACGACGCTGCGCTCGGTCGTCCTCGCACGCCGTGCGCCCGGGCCCGTGCCTCCGCCCGGACCGGACCCGGCACGGCCGGTGCTCGATGTGCTGGCCTTCGACGAGGATGCGATCCTCTCGGTCAGGCGCAAGGGGCCGGGCCTCGCCGGGGCGCTCACCGAGCCCGGCCACCGCGCCCTGCCCCCTTCCCTGCCCCCCGCCCTGCCCCCCGCCCTGTTCGACCTGCGCCGCGAGCCCGACGGCCGCCTCGCCTTCCGCGGCCAGGCCTGCGCGACGGCCCTGGTGCAACGCGGCGAGGCCGGCGCGTCCGAAGCCGATGAGTTTCGCGCCTCGCGCTTCCGCGTCGATCGCTTTGCCGGAACCGGGATCGCCGTGACCGAGGCCTGAGCGGCCCCTCGGGCCGCCCCGCGCCGCACCATCCGGCGCGGCGGTGCCGCGTGCCCGCCCGGCGCATCCCTCGACCGCGCATCCTCGCCCGTGAAACGAAACCGTTCCGAAAGCTCAGCGTCGCCAGGGCCTTGGCCGATCGTGCCCGCGCCTGTGCCCGGTACGATCGATGGCGCCGGCCGCGCGGTTCATCGGACGCTCATCGAAAGGGTTTATTTTCGCATCTGCAAAGGGCGCCGGCGAACCAAACCGTTGGCGGAGGGTTTAAAGCTCAGCTCTCTTCCCAAGTGGCCTGCGATGGGGTAGCTCTCGATCTTATGGGTGCGCTGCAACAAGTGCTCGTCGTCGACGATGGTGTCCGTGCCGTCGATCACTCCCTGGCCGGAGAATTGGCCGAGCTCGGCTATGCCAGCGTCACCGTCTCCCTCGAGGCGGCGGCGGACGTGCTGGCGGTGATCGCCCGGCCTGCCGCCATCCTGCTCCAGACCTCGTCGCGCCGCGATTCGAGCTATGCCCGCCTCGCAGCCCGGCTTCGTGCGCAGGTCCGCGACCAGGGCATCCCGGTCCTGGTGATCGACGGCGCGAAGGGGCGCCGCGCGGGCGCGCCGATCGACCTGATGAGCCGCATCGGCCCCTACGTCGTCAACGAACCCGACCTCTAGGCATCGCCCGGCCCGGGCGCCGATCCGCTACGAATGGATCGGCGCGTCGTGCTTGTGGAACGCCTTGAGACGGCGGAACAGCGCCGTGTCGTAGTTTCCCGGCACCTGTTCCTCCCCGACGAGCCAGCGGAACAGGTCGCGGTCCGGCACCTCGATCAGGCCCTCGAACAGGTCGAGATCCGCATCGCTCATGCTGCCGATCTCGGCGTCGGCGAAGCGCCCCATGATCAGGTCCATCTCGCGGATGCCCCGGTGCCAGGCGCGGAACAGCGTGCGGCGGCGGCGGGGATCGAGATCCGCGCTGGTGCGGGTGGTGCCGGACATCGTGAGGGCCTTCGGATCGCTGGAGACAACCCGTGATCCGAGGATCACGGGACGAAAGGCTCAGACCAGGCCCGCGAAGGCGGTCTCGGACCACGCCGCGGACGGCCCGGGCGGGGCCGGGACGGGATCGCGCGGGCCGACCGGCGGCTTGTGCCCGCGCTGGCCCTTGGCGACCCGGGTGCCGCGGTCCGGCTTGGCCGGGCCGCCGACCGCATCGAACTCGAACAGCAGCCGGTTCCCGCGCGCGTCGCTGATCCATCCGTCGGAGAACCAGCCGACGAAGCGGCCCGAATAGGCGAAGACCTTGTCGTCGTCGATGATCGCCGCGGGCCGCCCATCCCAGTGGTAGACCGCCCGGCCGTCGTCGCAGAAGGCGGATGGACGTCCCTCCCGGTCGAAAAACTCGATCATCGCCTTGGCTCCCGCCGCCGGCCGCGCCGAGCGCCGCCACCGTCCGTATCTAAGCCATCGCGGCCGACCTGCCAGCCGGCCGCATCCGGGCGCCGGGCACAGGATCCTCCGATCCGCCGATCACGGGAGGGCGACGCGGCGCGCCAGCGTCGAGCGGCCGCGCGCGACGGGGCGGGATGCACGGGCTATTAGGGCCCGCCGGGCAGGATGGGCCGAACGAGCGGATTGGCGATGCGCGACGAGACGGCCCCTGCGCTCCTGCGCCCCAGCATCCTCGATCCGCTGTTCGCGCCCGCGCGCGGGCTGCCGGGCGTCGGCGCGAAGATGGCGCCCATGATCGAGCGGCTGCTCGGCACGCCCGAGCGGCCGGCCCGTATCGTCGACCTGCTGTTCCACCTGCCGCAGGGCGGCATCGCGCAGAAGCTCGTCGGCTCGGTCGGCGAGGCCCCTGTGGGCGAGCCGGTCACCGTCGGCGTCACCGTCTCGCATCACCGGCCGGCCGGGACCGGGCCGGGCAGGCGCCCGCACCGGGTGCTGGTCGAGGACGAGACCGGCGACATCACCCTGGTGTTCTTCGGGATGCCGGCGGCGCGGGTCGAGAAGATGCTGCCGCTGGGCAGCCACCGCTACGTCACCGGCCGCATCGACCTCTGGGACGGCAGCCGCCAGATGGTGCATCCCTCCCGCATCGTCGACGCGGAAGGCCTGGCCGCCCTGCCCTCCGTCGAGCCGGTCTACGGCGCCACGGAAGGCCTGACCTCGCGGGCGATCGGCAAGCTCGCGGTGGCCGCCCTGGAGCGGCTGCCGGTGCTGCCGGAGTGGCAGGACCCGGCCTGGCTGCGGCAGAACCGGCTGCCGCCCTTCGCCGACGCGCTGCGCGCCGAGCACCGGCCCGAGGAGGCGCCCAAGCCCTCGACGCTGGGCCCCAACGGCGTCCCGGTCCCGCCGCCCGCGACGCCGTCGCGAAAACGGCTGGCCTACGACGAGCTTCTGGCCTCGCAGCTGGCTTTGGCGCTGATGCGGGCGCGCAGCCGCCGCAAGCCCGGACGGGTCAACGCCGGCGACGGCCGCCTCTCCGCCCGGATCGAGGCGGGGCTGCCCTTCGCGCTGACCGGCGCGCAGACGCGCGCCGTCGCCGAGATCCGCGGCGATCTGGCCTCCGACAAGCGGATGCTGCGCCTGCTCCAGGGCGATGTCGGGTCGGGCAAGACCGCCGTGGCGCTCCTCGCCATGGCCTCGGCCTGCGAGGCCGGCCGGCAGGCGGCGCTGATGGCCCCGACCGAGATCCTGGCACGCCAGCACTTCGAGCGCCTGAAGCCGCTGGCCGGCGCCCTGCGCCTGCGCCTGATGACCGGCCGGGACCGCGCCGCCGAGCGCCGGGCGACGCTGGCCGACCTCGCCGCCGGCGAGATCGACATCCTGGTCGGCACCCACGCCCTGTTCCAGGACAGCGTGGTGTTCGCCGATCTCGGGCTGGCGGTGGTCGACGAGCAGCACCGGTTCGGCGTCCACCAGCGCCTCGCGCTCGGCGCCAAGGGCGCGGCGGTCGACATTCTCGTCATGACCGCGACCCCGATCCCGCGGACGCTGGCGCTGACCTGCTTCGGCGACATGGACGTCTCGGTCCTCGACGAGAAGCCGGCCGGACGGCAGCCAATCCGGACGATCACCATCCCGACCGAGCGCATCGACGAGGTCGTGGCCGGCCTCCACCGCGCGCTCCAGGGCGGCGAGCGCGTCTACTGGATCTGCCCGCTGGTGGCCGAATCGGAGTTCGTCGACCTCGCCGCGGCGGAGGAGCGCTTCGAGGACCTGAAGCAGCATTTCGGGGCCGAGGTCGGGCTGATCCACGGCAAGATGCCCGGCGCCGACAAGGATGCGGCGATGGCCCGCTTCGCTGCGGGCGAGACCCGGGTCCTGGTCTCGACCACCGTGGTCGAGGTCGGGGTCGACGTGCCGGAGGCGACGATCATGGTGATCGAGCATGCCGAGCGCTTCGGGCTGGCCCAGCTCCACCAGCTGCGCGGCCGGGTCGGGCGCGGCGCGAAGGCCTCGTCCTGCCTGCTGCTCTATCGCGGGCCGCTCGGCCAGGTGTCGAAGGCCCGCCTCGAGATGATGCGCGAGAGCGAGGACGGGTTTCGCATCGCCGAGGCCGATCTGCGGCTGCGCGGCGAGGGCGAGGTGCTCGGCACCCGCCAATCCGGCCTCGCGGCCTTCCGGCTCGCCCGCCTGGAGAGCGACGGCGCCCTGCTGGAGGTCGCCCGCGACGACGCGCGGCTGATCGTCGAGCGCGATCCGACCCTGCGGACCGAGCGGGGCCAGGCGCTGCGGGTGCTGCTCTACCTGTTCGAGCGCGACGCCGCGATCCGGCTGCTCGGAGCCGGCTAGAGCATCGTCGAGCGAGGTGGATTCCCGCTGGCGTGACGACGATGCGCCCTCGAGACGAGAGCGAGCCGTGTCCGTGATTGACGGATCACGGACCATGCTCTCGCCGGCGCGGGTTGCCGCAGCATGGGCGACAGGCGCGCGCGATCGCCCTAGATCCGTTTGGGTCGTACCAAGGATTCTCCGCCCGTGCCCCAGCCGCCCCGACAGGACAGGACGTTTGCCGTCGCGGTGGTCGGCGCCGGCGCCGCGGGCCTCGCCGCCGCCCTGGCGCTCGCCCGCGACGGCGTGCCCACGGCCCTGGTCGGACGCCATGCGCCCGTGGCCGACGGGCGCACCGTCGCCCTGCTCGACGGGTCCGTGCGCTTCCTCGCGGCGCTGAAGGCCTGGGGCGGCATCGCCCCGCAGGCCGGCCCGCTGGCGACGCTGCAGATCATCGACGACACCGGCAGCCTGTTCCGCCCCCCGCCCGCGCGCTTCCAGGCCGGCGAGATCGGGCTGGAAGCGTTCGGCTGGAACGTCGAGAGCCGGCTCCTGGTCGAGTCCCTGCGCCGGCAGGCACGCACCACCGAGAACCTCACGCTGTTCGAGAGCGATGCCGCGGAAGCCGTTCCGGGCGAAGAGGTTTCCGAGGTTCGGCTCGTCGATGGCGGCCGCGTCTCGGCGCAGCTCGTCGTCGCCGCGGACGGGGGGCGGTCGCCGTTGCGGAGCGCGAGCGGCATCCGGGTGCGGGACTGGTCCTACCCGCAATCCGCGATCACCACGATCCTCGCGCACGACCGCCCGCACGGCGACGTCTCAACCGAGTTCCACACCCGCGGAGGCCCCTTCACCCTGGTGCCGCTGCCGGGGAACCGCTCGAGCCTGGTCTGGGTCGCGGCCGAGGGCGTCGCGCCCCGGCTCGCCGCGCTCGACGACGCGGCGCTGGCCGAGGCGGTCACGCGCCAGGCGCAGGGCATGCTCGGGACGATGCGGATCGACGGCCCCCGCGGCCTAGTGCCGATGCGTGGCCTCTCCGTGGCGACCCCGACCGCCCACCGCCTCGCCCTGATCGGCGAGGCCGCCCACGTCTTCCCGCCGATCGGCGCGCAAGGCCTGAACCTCGGATTGCGGGATGCCGCCGCCCTTCGGGACGCGGTGCTCGGTGCCACCCGCGAGCGCCGCGATCCGGGCTCCCGCGCGGCGTTGTCCGGCTTCGCCCGCGCCCGCCGGCTCGACGCGGCGCTGCGATCCACGGCGGTCGACACGCTCAACCGGAGCCTGCTCGCCGACCTCGTGCCCGTCGACGCGCTGCGCGGCTTCGGCCTGCTGGCGATGAGCGCGATCGGGCCCTTGCGCCGCGCCGTGATGCGCGAGGGCGTCCTGCCGCGGCTCGGCGCACCCGAGCAGATGCGGGCCGCGCGCTGAACGGAAAAACTCCTTTTTACGTGTTAATTGTCCCTGTCGGCTCGCGTTGGGCATCAAGCGTTTCGGCGCGAAAATCGGGTGCGCGTCCCTCCGGCGATCCGCCCCTGCGACACCGGCATGCGGAGCACCGACCCGAGCCGCTCCGTGCCGGACCTATCGGCGCAAGAGCCGACGGGTCCGCATCGGGAAAAAACGATTGAAAATCGTCGATTACGAGTGGGTTGCCTCGAAAAGCTCATCCCCTGCATTCGTCCGGTCGGACCATGGCGGCCCGGGTCGGAGCGCCGCATCGTCGGATCGCCGCCTCCTGACACCCTGCCTTCCGGTCTATACATCCCGTCTCGCGGGCTTCACGTCCCGCCCCCGGGCATCGCCTGCCCGCCCGATTCGACGACGAACAGACACCCGATGGCCAAGCCCGCATCCAAGACGTCCGCATCCAAGACGCCCGCGCCCCCGGTCCCCACGCCGAAGGTTCAGACGGCGCGCTTCGCGCTTCCTAAGTCCGGGCCGCTGGCGCGGATCCGCGACGCATTCGCGCGCGGCGAGAGCCCGACGCTGGCCGGCGTGCCGGACGGGTTCGACGCCCTGGTGGTGGCCGACCTCGCGCGCGCCCTGAGCGCCGGCTTCGAGGGGCCGGCGGTGCTGGTCCACGTCGCCCGCGATTCCGGGCGCTCGGCGGCCTTCGTCAACGCCCTGAAGTTCGTCGCGCCCGAGATCGAGGCGATGAGCGTGCCGGCCTGGGATTGCCAGCCCTACGACCGGGTGTCGCCCAACGGCGCCACCGCGGCGCAGCGCATGACCGCGTTCTCGCGGCTGACGCGCACGCGCTCCTCGGAGGCCGCGCCCCGCATCGTCTGCACCACGGTCAACGCCCTGATCCAGCGCGTTCCGCCGATGAAGCGCATCGCCGTCGAGACCTTCTCCGTCGCCATCGGCAACGTCGTCTCGATGGACAAGGTCGTGGCCTGGGTCGAGGCCAACGGCTTCCTGCGCACCGGGACGGTGCGCGACACCGGCGAGTACGCCGTGCGCGGCGGCATCCTCGACCTGTCGCCGCCGGGGCTCCCGAACCCGATCCGCCTCGACTTCTTCGGCGACACGCTGGAATCGATCCGCGCCTTCGATCCGGAGACGCAGCGCACCGTCGGCCAGCTCCGCTCCCTCGATCTCGTGCCGATGAGCGAGGTCCAGCTCACCACCGAGACCATCCGGCGCTTCCGCCAGGGCTACGTCGCCAATTTCGGGGCCGCGACCCGCGACGACCGCCTCTACGAGACCGTGAGCGAGGGCCGGCGCTATGCCGGCCTCGAGCACTGGATGCCGCTGTTCTACGAATCCCTCGACACCCTGTTCGACTACGTCGCCGGGGTGCCGATGGTGTTCGAGCCGCAGATCGAGGATGCGGCCGCCGAGCGGCTGGCCCTGATCCAGGACTACTTCCAGGCTCGCGAAGGCGCGCGCAAGACCCCGCAATCGGGCGTCGCGCCCTACAAGCCGCTGCCGCCGCGCGCCCTCTACCTGACCCAGAACGAGCTGCGCGACCGGATCGCGGCCTGCTCCGTCGCCCGGCTGACCCCGTTCGCGGTGCCCGAGGGCGGAGCCGGCGGCCCGGCCATCGATTGCGGCGCCGAGCCCGGCCGCACCTTCGCCGCCGAGCGCGCAAGCGAGGCGGCGAGCGTCTTCGACGCGGCGGTGGCGCATGTGAAGGACCTTCAGGGATCCGGTCATCACGTGATCCTCGGATCCTGGTCCGAAGGCTCGCGCGACCGGCTCTGCGGCGTGCTCGCCGACCACGGCCTCAGGAAGCCGATGGCGATCTCGCGCCTGTCGGACGTCTACGCGCTGAAGCGCGGCACCGACGTCGCCGTCGCGGTCTGGGGCCTCGAATCGGGCTTCACCGCCGGCCAGCTCGCCGTGATCTCGGAAGGCGACATCCTCGGCGACCGGCTGGTGCGCCAGAAGCGGAAGTCCAAGCGCCCGCAGGACGTCATCCTGGAGGTGCAGGCGCTTCAGCCCGGCGACCTCGTCGTGCACGCCGACCACGGCATCGGCCGGTTCGTCGGCCTGAAGACGGTGACGGCGGCCGGCGCCCCGCACGATTGCCTGGAGCTGCAATACGCCACCGGCCTGCTGCTGCTGCCGGTGGAGAACATCGAGCTCCTGACCCGCTACGGCTCCGAGGATTCCGAGGTGGCGCTGGACCGCCTCGGCGGCGCCGGCTGGCAGGCCCGCAAGGCGCGGATGAAGAAGCGCATCCTCGAGATGGCCGGCGAGCTCATCAAGGTCGCCGCCCAGCGCTTCGTGCGGCAGGCGCCGCGGCTGGTGCCGCCCGAGGGCCTCTACGGCGAGTTCGCCGCCCGCTTCGCCTTCGAGGAGACCGAGGACCAGGCCAACGCGATCGAGGCGGTGCTCTCGGACCTCAACGAGGGCCGCCCGATGGACCGGCTCGTCTGCGGCGACGTCGGCTTCGGCAAGACCGAGGTGGCGCTCCGCGCCGCTTTCGCCGCCGCGATCTCCGGGCGGCAGGTGGCGGTGGTGGTGCCGACCACCCTGCTCGCGCGCCAGCACTTCCGCACCTTCGCCGAGCGCTTCAAGGGCCTGCCGATCCAGGTCGCGCAGCTGTCGCGCTTCGTCGGCGCGGCCGAGATGAAGCAGACCCGCGCCGGGCTCGCCGACGGCACCGTCGACATCGTGGTCGGCACCCATGCGGTGCTGGCCAAGACCATCGCCTTCAAGGACCTCGGCCTGATCATCGTCGACGAGGAGCAGCATTTCGGCGTCAGCCACAAGGAGCGCCTGAAGGCGCTGCAGGCCGACGTGCACGTGCTGACGCTCTCGGCCACCCCGATCCCACGGACGCTGCAGCTGGCGATGACGGGCGTGCGCGACCTCTCGATCATCGCGACCCCCCCGGTGGACCGCCTGGCGGTGCGCACCTTCGTGACGCCGTTCGATCCGCTGACCATCCGCGAGGCGCTGCTGCGCGAGCGCTACCGCGGCGGCCAGTCGTTCTACGTGGTGCCGCGGATCGAGGATCTGGCCGAGGTGAAGCGCTTTCTCGACACCGAGATGCCCGAGACTACGGTGGCGGTCGCCCACGGGCAGATGGCGGCGGGCCAGCTCGAGGACGTGATGACCGCGTTCTACGAGGGCAAGTACGACGTGCTGCTCTCGACCACGATCGTCGAATCCGGTCTCGACATCCCCACCGCCAACACGCTGATCGTGCACCGGGCCGACATGTTCGGCCTGGCCCAGCTCTACCAGCTCCGCGGCCGCGTCGGACGCTCCAAGGCCCGCGCCTACGCCCTGTTCACGACGCCGGCCAACCGCACCCTGAGCGCCCAGGCCGAGCAGCGCCTCACCGTGCTGCAGACGCTCGACACGCTCGGCGCCGGCTTCCAGTTGGCCTCCCACGACCTCGACATCCGCGGCGCCGGCAACCTGCTCGGCGACGCGCAGTCCGGCCACATCAAGGAGGTCGGCTACGAGCTCTACCAGCAGATGCTGGAGGACGCGGTCACCGCGCTCAAGGCCGGCTACGAGGAGCCGGTGGAGGAGGCGTGGTCGCCGACCATCGCGCTCGGCGCCCCGGTCACCATCCCCGAGACCTATGTCGAGGATCTCGGCGTGCGGCTCGCCCTCTACCGCCGGCTCTCGACCCTGGAGAACGACGCCGAGATGGAGGCGTTCGGCGCCGAGCTGATCGACCGCTTCGGGCCGCTGCCGCCGGAGGTGGAGCAGCTGCTCAAGATCGTGACGATCAAGATCCTGTGCCTGGCCGCCAACATCGCCAAGGTCGAGGCCGGGCCGAAGGGCGTCGTGGTCCACTTCCGCGACAAGTCGTTCGCGAACCCGCAGGGGCTGGTCGCCTACGTCGCCGAGCAGGCCTCGTTCGCGAAGGTCCGGCCCGACATGAGCGTGGTCTTCATCCGCGAGCTCGACTCGATCCCGGCCCGGCTCAAGACCGCGACGCAGGTGGTGCGGGCGCTGGCAGGGATCGCCGAGCGCGGGGGGAAGAAGAAGGCGGCGTAAGCGCCGCTCAGCGCGTCGCCAGGGCCTGCGAGGCGTCCGGTCGGGATGCGTCCAGGCGCGGCGTCGCCGGCTGCGGGGCCTTCGGATGCAGCGCGCCGAGCGAGCCGGTCGGCAGGTTCGACGAGCCTTCGGCCAGCGCCTCCTGTCCGCCGAAGGCCGTGCCCTCTTGGCCGAGCTTCTCCGCGTGGGCGAACAGCGCCTTCATGTAGCGCTGGTCGAACGGGGCCGGCGAGGTGTCGGTGAAGCGGTCGTCGATCTCGGCGACCTTCAGGTCGATGGATTCGCGGCGGGCGAAGGCGTCGGCCAGCGCCAGGGCGTCGCGCGTCTGCGCCTTGATCGCCGACGACATCGCCCGGCCGAGCACCGAGAGCGTGGTGTGCGTCGCCATCTGGAAGTACGGCGCGAGCTTGTTGTTGACGACGAGGTAGACCGTCCGGGCCGGGATCCTGACCCCGCCGGCACCCGTCTGCGCCGCGATCAGCGCCGGCTTCGGCGCGAGGAAGAACGGCGCCGTGGTGCCGCCGTCGACGTGCATCTCCTGGATCGTCTTGCCCTGGTTCGTCTTGCCGTCGACGGTCGTCGAGTCGATCGAGACAGGCGGGAACACGCCCGGCACGGCGGACGAGGCCAGCACGATCGACCGGAACAGGTTCAGCGCCTTGTCGTCGCCGATCGTCGCGATCGCGCCCATGTCCCACAGCACAGGGCGCTCGGTGTCGAGCTCGGTGGTGGCGACCAGCAGGCGCCGGCCCTTGGCGTGCTCGGCGGCGATCGCCTTGAGCAGGCGCGGCGTCACCGCCTTCTCGATCCGGCGCTTGAGCGGCCAGGTGTCGGTCAGGGCCTCGGCGGAGCCGCCGAACTCGAACACGTCCGCCGCCGAGACCGTGGTGTAGGCCTCGCGCAGGGCGGCATCGCCGGCGGCACCGATGAAGGCGAAGGGGGCGATCAGGGCGCCCGTCGAGACGCCGGTGATCACGCCGAAGGCCGGGCGGCGCCCGCTCGCGCTCCAGCCGGAGAGGAGGCCCGCGGCGAAGGCGCCGTTCTCGCCGCCGCCGGACAGCACGAGCCAGGGGTCGGCCGCCGCGGACGCCCCGTCGATCAGCGCCTGGAAGGCCTGCCCGTCGTCGCCGGCGATGCGGATCGCGCCCTTCAGGGCGGCAGGACGCGCCGTCGCGATCTCGCCGGCGGTGAACGCCGTGCGCTCGGTGCGTTTGGCAGTATCCGATCCGGCACGGGAAAGGTCAGGCGCACCGATTCCAAGTGCAAGGATCGTCGCGCAAAGCGCGAGCTGACGCGTCTTCGAAGAGGGCATAGCCCGTTTCCCGATACCGATTGACCCGCCTCGGTTCGAAAACGCTGCGCCGTCCGCCGTGTTCCCGCAACCGGGCACGACCACCGAGCCGGCCGCGCCATTCGTGCGGCAGCGCACCATGACGCTTGCGACGCGGATCGCTTTACGCCGGGCCTGTGCTTGCACTAACCGGACGAACCGGTCCGTCACGCCGACTCGGCAAGCCGACCTGCAACGAGGTTCTTCCATGAAACTGCCGCGCCGCTTCTTCCAGCCGCTCGCCGCCGGCGCGCCCGAGCCCTTCCGCGAGCTGCCGGTGCGGCTGGAGCGGATGATCCACTTCGTGCCGCCGCACAACGACAAGGTCCGCGCCCGCGTGCCGGAGCTCGCGCCGACCGTCGACGTCGTGCTCGGCAACCTCGAGGACGCGGTGCCGATGGACCAGAAGGAGGCGGCCCGGAAGGGCTTCGTCCAGATGGCGCAGGCGACCGACTTCGCGGCGACCGGCACCGGCCTGTGGAGCCGCATCAATGCGCTGAACTCGCCGTGGTTTCTCGACGACCTGTTCGAGCTCGTGGCCGCCGTCGGCTCGAAGCTCGACGTGGTGATGATTCCCAAGGTCGAGGGCCCGTGGGACATCCACTACGTCGACCAGCTGCTCGCCCAGCTCGAGGCGCGCCACGGCGTGACGAAGCCGATCCTGATCCACGCGATCCTGGAGACGGCCGAAGGCGTCGCCAACGTCGACGCCATCGCCTGCGCGTCGCCCCGCATGCACGGCATGAGCCTCGGCCCCGCCGACCTGGCGGCGTCCCGCGGCATGAAGACCACCCGCGTCGGCGGCGGCCACCCGGAATACCGCGTGATCGCCGACCCGGCCGGCGAGGGCGTCGCCCGCGCCTCCGCCCAGCAGGACCTCTGGCACTACACCATCGCGAAGATGGTCGACGCCTGCATGGCCAACGGCATCAAGGCCTTCTACGGCCCGTTCGGCGACTTCTCCGACGGCCCGGCCTGCGAGGTCCAGTTCCGCAACGCCTTCCTCATGGGCTGCGCCGGCGCCTGGACGCTGCATCCGAACCAGGTCGCCATCGCCAAGCGCGTCTTCGCCCCCGATCCGGACGAGGTGGCCTTCGCCGCCCGCATCGTCGCGGCGATGCCCGACGGCACCGGCGCGGTGATGCTCGACGGCAAGATGCAGGACGACGCCACCTGGAAGCAGGCCAAGGTCATCGTCGACCTGGCCAAGCTCGTGGCGGCCAAGGACCCGGAGCTGGCCGCGGTGTACAAGCTCGGCTGATGACCAGACCTCGATGAGCCCGACGCATCGAGGCTTGGCCCCCGCGACCGCGGGGCGGCAGCTCTCCGCCGGACCTCACGGGTTCTCGCCCATGAGGTCCGGCATGAGCCGTCACGGCCCGAACCGGCTTCGGTAATCCTGCGGCAGCGCAGCGACGAGCCGCAGGAAGCTGCGGCGCATGGTTTCCTCCGAGCCGAAGCCGCAGGCCTGCGCGATGCGCTTCACCGGGCGCCTGGTCTCGGACAGCGCCCGTTGCGCCGCCTCCACCCGCAGGCGCTCCACCCCCTTGGCCGGCGTCAGCCCGGTCGCCGCGCGGTAGTGCCGGCCGAGGCTGCGCTCGCTCATGCCCGCCACCGCCGCCAGCGCCGGAAGCGAGAGGTCGCCGGCCAGGTTCTCCCGGATCCAGGCATGGAGGGCGTCGAACCGGTCGTCGCCGGCCTGGAGCGCGAGCGCCGCGCTGAACTGCGCCTGCCCGCCGGGGCGCTTGAGGAACATCACGAGATGGCGGGCGACGCCGAGCGCCAGCGCACGGCCGAGATCCTGTTCCACCAGCGCCAGCGCCAGGTCGATGCCGGCGGTGATCCCCGCCGAGGACCAGACCGGGCCGTCCTGCACGAAGATCGGGTCCGGCTCGACGCGCGCCAGCGGATAGAGCTCGGCGAGCCGCTCGCAATGGGCCCAGTGGGTGGCCGCCCGGCGCCCGTCGAGGAGCCCTGCCGCCCCGAGCAGAAAGGCGCCGGTGCAGACCGAGGCGACCCGCCGCGCCCGCGCCGCCCGCGCCCGCATCCAGTCGACGAGGTCCGCGTCGGCCGAGGCCGCGACGACGCCGGGGCCGCCGGCGACGATCAGCGTGTCGAGCGGGGCGTCGCGGTCGGGCAGGGGGTCGACCGCCAGCCGCAGGCCCGCGGACGAGGTCAGCGCGCCGTCGCCCCAGCCGACCACACGCGGCGCGTAGGGCCGCGAGCCCCGTGCCTGCTCGTTGGCCGTCGCGAAGACCTGCAGCGGACCAGCCACGTCGAGCAGTTGCACGGACGGAAAGGCCAGCACCTCGACGATGCGGGGCGATCCGGCGTGGGTTCGAACGGTATGGGTTCGAGCGGCATCTGGCTGGAAACGAGGGTCGTCTGGCATCCCGGCCAGATCTTGAGGCCTTAGGGTGTCCCTGTCCACCACGGAGACCCCGCGATGATCCCCCCCGAGACCCACCTGCAGATCGGCTCGCTCCTGTTCGAGGGGCTGGACCAGATCGACCTCACCGGCCCGTTCGAGGTGCTGTCCCGCATCCCGAACGCGACCTACCGGATCTACGCCCCGACCGCCGAGAGCGTGCGCGACGTCCGCGGCCTGCGGCTCACCCCCGACGCGGCCTTGGCCGATGCGCCGCAGCTCGACGTGCTGCACGTGCCCGGCGGCTTCGGCCAGGAGGCGCTGATGCGGGACGAGGCCGTGCTCGGCTGGATCCGGCGGCAGGCGGGGGGAGCCGGGCACGTCTTCTCGGTCTGCACCGGCGCCCTGCTCCTCGGCGGTGCCGGGCTGCTGAGGGGGCGCCGGGCGACGACGCATTGGAGCGCCTTCGCGCTGCTGCCGTATTTCGGCGCGCAGCCCGTCGACCGGCGCGTCGTGGTCGACGGGTCGTGGGTGTTCGCGGCCGGCGTCACCGCGGGCATCGACGGCGCGCTGCAGCTTGCGGCCGAGCTGCGCGGCCCGGAGGTCGCCCAGGCGATCCAGCTCGGCATGGAATACGCCCCCGAGCCGCCCTTCGACAGCGGCACGCCGCGGACCGCCCCGGCCGCGATCCTCGAGCGGGCGCGCATCGGCGTCGCCGAGATCACCGCGCGGCGGGAGGCGACCGCACGCAGGGTCGCCGCCGAGCTCGGGATCGCCCTCCCCGCCGGCGGGTGAGGCTCGTCTCGATCACGCCGGCCGCACGGGCGAGGCCGGCCCGCGACGCGGGTCGGTTCCGATGCACCGCCCCCGGAACCCGGTGACAAGGCCGCCATCCGCGCCTATCTGATCCGTCATGATGGATCAGGCCATGACCGACCCGCGACCGACCGAATCGAGACTGCGCATCGCCAAGTTCGGGATCGGCGCGGTGGTGCGCCACCGGATCTACCCGTTCCGCGGCATCGTGTTCGATGTCGATCCGGTGTTCGACAACACCGAGGATTGGTGGCTGGCGATTCCCGAGGAGGCGCGTCCGCGCAAGGACCAGCCGTTCTACCACCTGCTCGCCGAGAACGCCGAGACCGAGTACGTCGCCTACGTGTCCGAGCAGAACCTGGTGCCCGACACCTCGGGCGAGAGCCTGCGCCACGCCGGCATCCCGGAGATGTTCGAGCGCGACCCCGGCGGCACCTACCGCATGCGCGACCGCACCGCGAACTGACCGTTTCGGGACGCGCGCCGTCCGGTGCTCCGAGCGGCTTCGGGGCCTACGATCCCGTCACGTCGGCGCTCGTCGCCCTGCCGATTCCGGCGGCTTCCATCCGTGCCCAGGCGGCGGCGAGCGATTCGCCCTGGTCGATCGCCCGCGTCGCGTCCGCGACGACGGCGGCCGCGAAGCCTGCCGCGCGCGCATCGAGGGCGCTCCAGGCGACGCAGTAATCGGTGGCGAGCCCGCACAGGACCACGCGCCGGACGCCGCGCTCGCGCAGGTAGCCGGCGAGCCCCGTCGGCGTCCCGTCGGCCTCGACGAAGGCCGAGTAGCTGTCGACTCCAGGGCTCAGGCCCTTCCGCAGGACGAGGGCGGCGCCGGGCAGGTCGAGGCCGGGGGCGAGCCCCGCCCCGGCGCTGCCCTGCACGCAGTGGTCCGGCCACAGCACCTGCTCGCCGTAGGCCAGCCGCACCGTCTCGAACGGCGCCCGGCCCGGATGCGCGCTCGCGAACGAGACGTGCCCGGCCGGGTGCCAGTCCTGCGTCAGCACCAGGGTCCGGAACCGCGCGGCCAGCGCCCGGATCGGCGCGAGAACGGCGTCGCCGTCGGGCACCGCGAGCGCGCCGCCGGGCAGGAAGTCGTGCTGCACGTCGACGACGATCAGGGCCTCGGCCGCGGCGACCGTCACGGGCAGCCCCCGGCTTCGGCGGAACGGCGTCCGCCCGGGATCCTCCGATCCGGCGATCCCGGGATCACGGGACCATCACCGTCGAGCCGGTGGTCTCGCGGCCGGCAAGGTCGCGGTGGACCTGCTGGGCCTCCGACAGCTTGTAGGTCCGGTTGACCGGGATCCTGACCGCCCCGCTCTGCACCACCGAGAACAGGTTCTTCGCCATCTCGGCCAGGATCTCCGGGCGGCTCGCGTAGGTGAACAGGGTCGGGCGCGTCACGTAGAGCGAGCCCTTGGCGGCGAGCAGGCCGAGGTCGAGCGCCTTGATTGGGCCGGAGGCGGAGCCGAAGCTCGCGAGCAGGCCGAGCGGGGCCAGCGAATCGAGCGAACCCATCAGCGTGTCCTGGCCGACGCCGTCGTAGACCACCGGGACGCCCTTGCCGTCGGTGATCTCGCGGACGCGGGCCGCCACGTCCTCTTCGCGGTAGAGGATGACGTGGTCGCAGCCGTGGGCGCGGGCGAGCTCCGCCTTGTCGGCCGAGCCGGCGGTGCCGATGACGGTGGCGCCGAGGTGCTTGGCCCATTGGCAGGCGATCAGGCCGACGCCGCCGGCGGCCGCGTGCCACAGGATCGTGTCGCCCGGCTTCACCGCATAGGTCCGGTGCAGCAGGTACTCGGCGGTGAGCCCCTTCAGCATCATGCCGGCGGCGGTCGAATCGTCGATCCCGTCCGGCACGTGCACGGCGGCCGAGGCCGCGATCAGCGGCTCCTCGGCGTAGGTGCCCTCCCCCGATCCGGTGGCGACCCGGTCGCCGACCGAGAACCCGGTCACGCCCTTGCCGACCGCCGTCACGGTCCCGGCGACCTCCTTGCCCGGGGTGAACGGCAGCTGTGCCGCCTTGTAGGCGCCGGAGCGGAAGTAGATGTCGATGAAGTTGACGCCGATCGCGCCGGCGCGGATGCGGATCTGGCCGGGGCCGGGCTGCGGCGTCGGCACGTCCTCGTAGGCCATCACCTCGGGGCCGCCGTAATCCTGAACGCGTATCGCCTTCGGCATCGTCGTCGCCTCTTCCTCGCGTGAGATCGTGCCCGGCGAGATAAGGGACGGGGCGCCCGGCGCAATGGCTTCGATCGGGGCGGGCGATACAGAGCGGGGCGCGCATCCCGGCGCCGCGAGCAAATCATCGATCCGGGGAGGGAACGCGATCGGCCCGGACGCGGTTGAGAGGCCCACGTCGCCGAGCATGCCTTGCAGTGGCCATGTTTCAATCTTAACTGAACCTGAACGAAAGGCTGATTCGTTCAGGCCGTCACGGGAAAGATGGAGGACAGCGATGCTGACCGGACCGTTCCAACGCCTGCCGGGGTCTTCCGAGGGATGGCAGTCCCTCGCTCACGAGCCCTGGCTGCTGCCGATCTCCGACGCCGCCTCCGAGCAGGCTTCCGACGTGGGTATCGCGGTTCGCCGGGCCGCGCGGCCCCTCTGGATCGCCGCCAACGGCCTCTGCTTCGCCCTGGCGCTCCTGCTGGCCGCCGAGACCTCGACCGGCTGGATGAGCGGCAACCGCGTCGCGGCGACGCCGAAGACCGTCGTCACCGCCAGCGCCTCCTGAGTCAGACCGTTTCGCGACGCGGGGCGGCGCCTGCCGGCGTCTCCCGCGACGTCTCGGGCGCGAGCCCCTGCGCCGTCCGCAGGGTCGCGGCCATGGCCTGAAGCCGGGCCTGCGGATCGTCCGGCTGGATGACGCCGGCCGACATCACCAGCTTGGCCGCATCGTCCACGCTCATCCCGACCTCGATGATGTCGGTGCGCGGCAGGTAGAAGAAGAACCCCGTGGTCGGGTTCGGCGCGCAGGGCAGGAACACGCCGACATAGTCGTTGCGGCCGTCCTCCCCTGCTTCTCCCTTGCCGCCGGGAAGCGCCGCCTGGACGTCGGGCGCGGCCGGCGCCGACAGGAACACCACCGACCAGGTTCCCTTCACCGGGAACTCGACGAGGCCGACCGTGCGGAACGAGGTTCCGTTGGCGGAGAACAGCGTCTCGAAGATCTGCCGCAGGCCCTTGTAGAGCCCCGAGATCACGGGCGTGCGCGCCAGCAGCACCTCGCCGAACTCGATCACGCTGCGCCCGACAAGGTTCGCCGTGAGGAAGCCGAGCAGGGTCACCGCCACGAAGGCGATGAGCATGCCCAGCCCCGGGATCGAGAACGGCAGGTAATGGTCCGGCAGGTAGCTCGCCGGCACCAGCGGCTTCACGAACCCGTCGATCAGCGTGATGATCCACCACGTGATGTAGGCGGTGATCGCCAGCGGCCCCGCGACGATGATGCCGGTGAGGAAGTACGTCCGCAGCCGTCCGCGCGCGCTCACGCGGGGGCGGGGGCCCGCGGGGTCCGGCTCGGACGGCGGCAGCGTGGTCGGCGGTCTCACGGAAACCAGGGCAGCCCCCGAAGGCAAGGTCGCGAAGGCACGATGCCGGGCACGGCTCCGGTGCCCTCAGACCTACTCCCTCCGCCGGCCCGTCTCAAGGCCGCGGTTCGGCGACGAGACCGGGGCCGCGCGGCGCCGACCGTCGCGCGGCCCCGGCACGCCGGCGCAGGACGTAGAGCACGAGGCCGGTGATCGCGAGCAGCGGCATCATGAGCGCGGCGAGGCAGAAGACCAGGGCGAAGACCCCACCGAAGAAGCGCCCGCGATGGACCTCGAGCATGGACTCGGCGATCTGCCGGCCGAGCGCCTCGTCGGAGAAGCGCACGCGCGAGAGGCGGGCGCCGGTCGCGGCGTCGAAGGTCGATTCGTTGCGCGCCTTCGGGGCGTCGGACGCCGCGGCGATCCAGCGGATGCGGATCCGCGTCGCGTCGCGCCCCGGCAGCGTCACGGTCGCGAGCGCCGCCGACGCGCCCTCCTCCGCCCGGAACGCGGCCCAGGCCCTGTCCAGGGCGAGCGGGTTCTCGGTGCTCCCGACCGGGCTCGCCTCGCCTTGCCTCTCTCCCGCCTTGCGCCCGGCCGCGCGGTCCGCGCGCGCCTCGGGCGCCTTGCCCGTGAGGAGCCGGGTCGCGGCCGACCTGTACGGCTCGTAGGACCACCACAGCCCCGTCAGCGCGATCACGGCGTAGACCGGCAGCAGCCAGGTGCCGGCGACGGCGTGGAGCGACCAGTAGCGCGGGCGCCCCGGCCGGCGCAGACTCGGCCTCAGCCAGATCCGCCAAGCGTGGACCTTGGGCCAGCGCAGGTACAGGCCGGTGGCGAGGAACGCGAGCAGCGCCACCGCCGCCGCCCCGGTGATCGTCCGACCCCAGCCCCTGCCCTCCCCGGGCAGGAGCAGCCACCGGTGCAGGCCGCGGATCGTCGCGAAGGTCGCCTCGCCGCGGATCTCGCCGCGCAGCGTGCCGTCGTAGGGATCGAGGTAGACCGAGGGCGGCCGCGCGCCGGACGTGTCGTCGGCGAAGCGCACGCGGGGGACGATCGCCGGGTCGCCGGCGATCGTCAGCGTGCTCACCCTGAGGCCCGGGCGCTGCGCGCCGAGTCGCGCGACCAGCGCCTCCGGGCCGAGATGCGGCCGGTCCAGGACCGCGATCCGCGCACGGTCGGCATTGGCGAGATCGACGATGGCCTCCTCGTAGCTCATCATCGCGCCGGTGACGCCGACCACGGCGAGGACGAGACCGGCGGTGAGGCCGAGCGCCCAGTGCAGGCGGAACAGGACGGTGCGGAGGGGGACGGGCATCGCGGGCGGTACGTCATGAGAACGACGTGAAGTCAAGTCTTCCGGCGGAACCCCGATATTTTCGACGCCGAATTACTACAATTCAGGGTAGTGTCCCCTCGCGTTGCTTGCCCGGCCACGGTCGAACGCCCCGAAACCCTTCGCCCGACACGGACGGACCGGAGGGCCGGGGCCGGTTCTTCGACCCGGCGCCGCCCGACGATCGCCCGGTCGCAGGCCGTCGAGTCGATTGCGCCCTCCGGCGGCCCCGCGTATACAAGGTCATTCCCCTTTTGAATGCGTGAGACGGGACTTTCGGATCGAGCGGTCCGGAGCCTGCGGACCGATGCCCGGCCCCGTCCGTCCACGCGTCGGTTTTGGAGCCCGTGCGAAACATGACCCAGGGTCCGCTGATGCCCAAGGCGACCGCCGTCTGGCTGGTCGAGAACACCTCGCTCGCCTTCGAGCAGATCGCCGATTTCTGCAAGCTGCACCCGCTGGAGGTGAAGGGCATCGCCGACGGCGAGGTCGCCGCCGGGATCAAGGGCTTCGATCCGATCACCGCGGGCCAGCTCACCCGCGACGAGATCGAGAAGGCGCAGAAGTCGCCGGCCTACAAGCTCAAGGTCGCGGTCTCGAAGGTGAAGCTGCCCGAGGTCAAGCGCACCACCAAGGGGCCGCGCTACACCCCGCTGTCGCGCCGTCAGGACCGCCCGAACGCGATCCTCTGGCTGCTGCGCAACCACCCCGAGCTGAAGGACGCGCAGGTGATCCGGCTCGTGGGCACCACCAAGTCGACGATCCAGCAGATCCGCGAGCGCTCGCACTGGAATTCCGGCTCGCTGCAGCCGATGGACCCGGTGACGCTCGGCCTGTGCACCCAGATCGACCTCGACTTCGAGGTCCAGCGCGCCGCCAAGGACCGGCCGGCCGCGCTCGCCGCCGATTCGGGAGCCTCGCTCCTGCCGACCGAGGTCTCCACCCGCGACGAGGCGCCCGAGGCCGACGAGCACCGCCACGGCGGCCGCGAGGAGCGGATCAACGCCGATTCGGTCTTCGCCAAGCTCAAGGGCGTCCGCCCGGCGGACGACGACGAAGACTAGATCGTACCCGGGGGTCTCAAGTCTCCGGACCGAAGGCGTGGGCCTGCTTCGAAGGAAGCGGGCCCATTTTCGTGCCGACATCCGTTTCTGTTGAACTTCAGGGCCCGTTGCTGTAGAGAGCCGGCGTCCTTCCGGGCCGACCGCACGCGCGTGTTCTCGTGTTGCGCCGCGCCGCCCCGGGACGACCGCCCTCGGACACCGTACGAACGCGTCGGCAAGCCGATCCCATTTTCGGATCGGTCGCTCCCCCATCCGGAGCGGCAGCGGCAACGGGGGCGTTCGCAACACGAGCCGCCGACGTGAGGGCATCCCTCGAGGGAGCCCGTTCAGGAGACAGAATGACTGCTGGTACCGCTCTGCAGCGCGACGCCTACCGCGACGACTTCGCGGCGCTGCTCGAGGAATCGTTCCTCCAACACGAGATCACCGAAGGCTCCGTCGTCAAGGGTCGCGTCGTCGCGATCGAGAAGGACGTCGCGGTCATCGACATCGGCGCCAAGACCGAGGGTCGCGTCGCCCTCAAGGAATTCAACGGCCCCGGCCGCGAGGGCGAGCTCGCCGTCGGCGACGAGGTCGAGGTCTACGTCGACCGCATCGAGAACGCGCTCGGCGAGGCCGTCATCTCGCGCGACAAGGCGCGCCGCGAGGAGTCGTGGGTCAAGCTCGAGAAGGCCTTCGAGGCCAACGAGCGCGTCTCCGGCACGATCTTCAACCAGGTCAAGGGCGGCTACACCGTCGACCTCGACGGCGCCGTGGCGTTCCTGCCGCGCTCCCAGGTCGACATCCGCCCGGTGCGCGACGTGACCCCGCTGCTCGGCACCCCGCAGCCGTTCCAGATCCTCAAGATGGATCGCCGCCGCGGCAACATCGTCGTCTCGCGCCGCACCGTCCTCGAGGAGAGCCGCGCCGAGCAGCGCTCCGAGCTGGTGGCCAACCTCGAGGAGGGTCAGGTCATCGACGGCGTCGTCAAGAACATCACCGAGTACGGTGCGTTCGTGGATCTGGGCGGCATCGACGGCCTGCTCCACGTCACCGACATGGCGTGGCGCCGCGTGAACCATCCGTCCGAGGTCGTGACCATCGGCCAGACGGTCAAGGTCAAGATCATCAAGATCAACCACGAGACCCACCGCATCTCGCTCGGCATCAAGCAGCTGCTCGCCGATCCGTGGGAGGGCATCGCCCAGCGCTATCCGGTCGACGCCAAGCTCAAGGGCCGCGTCACCAACATCACCGACTACGGCGCCTTCGTGGAGCTCGAGCCGGGGATCGAGGGTCTGATCCACGTCTCCGAGATGAGCTGGACCAAGAAGAACGTCCACCCCGGGAAGATCGTCTCCACCTCGCAGGAAGTGGAAGTGCAGATCCTCGAGGTCGATCCGGTCAAGCGCCGCATCTCGCTCGGCCTCAAGCAGACCCTGCAGAACCCGTGGGAGGCCTTCAACGAGAAGCATCCCGTCGGGTCCGAGGTCGAGGGCGAAGTCAAGAACAAGACCGAGTTCGGCCTGTTCATCGGCCTGGAAGGCGACGTCGACGGCATGGTCCACCTGTCGGACCTCGACTGGAACCGTCCCGGCGAGCAGGTGATCGAGGAGTTCAAGAAGGGCGACATGGTCAAGGCGCAGGTTCTCGACGTCGACGTCGAGAAGGAGCGCATCTCGCTCGGCATCAAGCAGATCGGCGGCGACCCCTTCGCGGAGGCCGGCGACGTCAAGAAGGGCCAGATCGTCACCTGCGAGGTCGTCGAGGTGAAGGATTCGGGCATCGAGGTGAAGATCGTCGACACCGACATGTCGACCTTCATCCGCCGCGCAGAGCTCGCCCGCGACCGTGGCGACCAGCGCCCCGAGCGCTTCGCCGCCGGCGAGAAGTTCGACGCCCGCGTCATCCAGTTCGACCGTAAGGCGCGCCGCGTCCAGCTGTCGATCAAGGCGCTGGAAGTCGCCGAGGAGAAGGAGGCGATGGCCCAGTTCGGCTCCGCCGATTCGGGTGCCTCGCTCGGCGACATCCTCGGTGCAGCCTTCAAGAAGGCCCGCACCAGCGACGACGTCGAGGAGAAGTAGTCCGGTCCATGCCGGCCGCCCGGTCCATCCGGGCGGCCGTCAGGTCCCGGTCGATCGAAGGCCCGCGCCGGACATCCGTCCGGCGCGGGCCTTTCGTTTGGCGGGGCAAGACGATCCGGCGCCCCATGACAGGCGCGGCGCAACCGCAAGGCGATGCGGTTTTGGCCCCCTGCGCCCCTTGCCGGTCCGTGTCCGGCAGGGCTAGAACACCGCTCGCGGGCAACCGCCCGGCGCCCACGAGCTCAAGCCTGCCAAGGACTTGGTCTGTACCGCTGCCTAAGGTGCGGACCGCGTCGCGGCGCGTGAGCCTCGTGCGCCCTGCCCCGGGCATCGGTCTGCGGGTGGGCTGAGAACCGGCCGGCCCGCGCGGTCGGGACCGTGAGGGAGCAGACCATCGCATGGCAGCCGACGCCGAACTCCTGATCGACCGGCGGCGGCTGCGCCGCAAGCTGTCCCTGTGGCGCGTCGTCGGCATCGGCGGCCTCGTCGTCGCCGTCGGCGCGGTCGGCCTGCGGGTCCGCGCCGGAACGGAGGACGGGCTGTTCGGTGCGGTGAAGCCGCAGATCGCCCGCATCTCGATCTCGGGCTTCATCTCCGGCAGCGAGGCCACCGCCAAGCTGATGAAGCGGGTCGGCGAATCCGCCGCCGTCGAGGGCGTGGTGGTCTCGATCAACTCGCCCGGCGGCACCACCACCGGCTCCGAGGAGCTGTTCCGCAACCTGCGGGCGCTGGCCGAGAAGAAGCCGATCGTCGCCTTCGTCGACGGCACCGCGGCCTCGGGCGCCTACATCACCGCGATCGCCGCCGACCACATCGTCGCGCGCGAGACCTCGCTCGTCGGCTCGATCGGCGTGCTGTTCCAGTATCCGGACGTGTCGGGGCTGCTCGACAAGGTCGGCGTGAAGGTCGAATCGGTGAAGTCCTCGCCGCTCAAGGCCGAGCCGTCGGGCTTCACCCCGACCTCGCCGGAGGCGCGCGCCGCCCTCGCGGCGGTGGTCGGCGACACCTACGCCTGGTTCAAGAACCTCGTGGCCGAGCGGCGCGGGATGGACGGCGCCCAGGTCGCCACGGTCTCCGACGGCCGGGTGTTCAGCGGCCGCCAGAGCGTGCCGCTGAAGCTCGTGGACGAGCTCGGCAGCGAGCGGCAGGCGATCGCTTGGCTCGAGAGCGCGCGCAAGGTGCCCAAGAACCTGCCGGTGACCGACTGGAAGCCGGCTTCCGGCCAGGGCTTCGGCCTGTTCTCGGCGCTCGGCCTCGGTGCCGACCTCCTCGGGCTCGACGGCCTGTCCGCCCGGTTGGCCGAGGCCGGGGCCGAGGCGGGGGCCGTCACCCGGGGCGGCATGCTCGTGCTGTGGCGCCCGAGCCCGTCCGCCGCGCCCTGATCGGTGCGATCCATCAGGATTCGCGCCCCGGAACTTCGAGAAGACCAGACGCCATGATCAAGTCGGAGCTCGTCCTCAAGATCGCCGAGCAGAACCCGCACCTCTACCAGCGGGACGTCGAGACGCTGGTCAACGCGATCCTCGACACGATCGCCGACGCGCTGGCACGGGGCGACCGGGTCGAGCTGCGCGGCTTCGGCGCGTTCTCGGTGAAGCGCCGGGATGCGCGCCGCGGGCGCAACCCGCGCACGGGTGCGGCCGTTGCCGTGTCGGAAAAGGCCATCCCCGTGTTCAAGACCGGCAAGGAGATGCGCCTGCGCCTCAACGCGGCCGGGATCGGCGAGAGCCAGTCCGCGGCCGAGTAGGGCGCCGCGGGATGCCGGGCGGCCGCGTCGCCGCCGGTGCGGCGGATCGCGGATGGCCCCTCGGGCCATCCGCAGCACGGTTAAGAACGGTTCGGAGAGATCGATGGTCCGCTTCCTCAAGAGTCTGGTGCTGCTGCCCATCGCGGTCCTGGTGATCCTGCTCGCGGTCGCCAACCGCGATCCCGTCCGCCTCTCGCTCGATCCGTTCTCGCCCGATCCGGTGTTCAGCGTGACGCTGCCCCTCTACGCGATCCTGTTCGGCGCCGTGGCGCTCGGCATCGTCGTCGGCGGCATCTTCGCCTGGCTCGGGCAGGGCAAGGCGCGCCGCCAGGTCCGCCACCGCGGCCGCGAGATCCGCCGGCTCGAAGGCGAGACCGAGCGGCTGAAGGCCTACGCCCCGCCGGAGCCCGGCACCGCCCTGACGCTGCCGGGGCGGACCGCGCTGCCGGCCCCGCGCTGACGCGCGATTCCGGTTCTCGGGCCATGTTGATTCGCGTCAAGATCTGCGGCCTGAGCACGCCCGAGACGCTGGCCGCCGCACTGGAATCCGGGGCTGACTGGATCGGCCTCGTGCGGTTCGAAAAGAGCCCGCGCCATGTCGGCCTCGACACGGCCCGCGCCCTCTCCGAGCAGGCCCGCGGCAGGGCCGAGCGCGTCGTGCTGCTGGTCGATCCGGACGATGCCGCGCTTGCCGCCGCGATGGAGGCGATCGATCCCGACCTGATCCAGCTGCACGGCTCCGAGACCCCGGAGCGCGTCGGCGAAATCCGCCGCCTCGCCGGCCGCCCGGTGATGAAGGCCATCGGCGTCGCGACCCGCGCCGACCTCGATCGGATCGCGGCCTACGCCGTCGCCGACCGCCTGCTCCTCGACGCCAAGCCGCCGCCCGGAGCCGCGCTGCCCGGCGGCAACGGCCGCGCCTTCGATTGGGATCTGCTCGCCGGGGCGGACCTTCCCGCCGGCTGGATGCTGTCGGGCGGCCTCGACGCGGTCAGCGTCGCCGCGGCGCTCGCCCGCACCGGCGCCACCGCGGTCGACGTCTCCTCGGGCGTCGAGGCGGGCCCGGGCGTGAAGGATCCCGACCGCATCGCCGCCTTCGTCAGGGCGGCCCGCGCGGGGGGCTGAGCCGGGATCAGCCCGCTCGCAGATCAGCGAGGGATCGCCGCTGCCGCCCGTCTTCGAAAAAGTTGTCGGGGGCGAGCCAGGCCCCGAACGCCGCCCTCACCCGGGGCCACTCGGCGTCGGTGACCGAGAACCAGGCGGTGTCGCGCGAGCGGCCCTTCACCACGACGGCGTTGCGGAAGACGCCCTCGAAGGTGAAGCCGTAGCGCAGGGCCGCCGCGCGCGAGGGCGCGTTGAGGGCGTCGCACTTCCACTCGTAGCGGCGGTATCCGAGCTCGTCGAAGGCGCGGGCCATCATCAGGGCCATGGCCTCGGTCGCGGCGGGCCGCCGCACCAGCAGGGCCGAGAAGTGCAGGTGCCCGACCTCGATGACGCCGTTGGCCGGATCGATGCGCAGGTACGACGCGATCCCGACCGCCCGGCCGGTGCCGGCATCGACGACCGCGTGGAACAGCGGGTCGGCGCCGGCCGCCATCGCCGCCAGCTCGGCCCGGTAGGCCCCCTCCGTCTCCGGCAGGGTGTTGCCGAGATAGGTCCAGCCCCGCCGGTCCGGCGCCGCGGAGAAGGCCGAGAAAAGGTCGGCGCCATGGCGCTCCGCATCGAGCGGCTCGACCCGGCAGGTGCGTCCCTGCATCGCCTCCCGCGGCGGCAGCGGGCGCGGGCGCCAGTCGGGCAGGGCCGGCCCGATCGGCTGGCCGAAGCTGTTCTCGCGCGCGCTCATCGTCCGCTCCGTTCCTGCACCAGGTCGGCCATGTGTGCTGACATGTCCGCCGCCATATCCTCCCGGCCGCCCGCCGCGCGAAAACCCGCGACCACGCCGGCGCGGTCGGCCTCCGGCCGGTTCTGGCTGAGCTTCCACTTGCCGGCGATGCGCGCGACCGGGATCTCGATCCCGACGATGCCCTTCACCTGCGCGTCGGTGAAGGGTTTGGGCGCGTCGTCCACCGACCAGGGCTCGGGCCGCGACGCCTCGCGCTGGTCGGTGAGTTCGGCGATCTGGCGGCGGAGCCAGTCGGGGTCGTCGACCACAAGCGGCCGACCCCAGGCGTGGACGGTGGCGTAGTTCCAGGTCGGCACCACCTTCCCGGTCTCGCGCTTGGTCGCGTACCAGGACGGGGTGACGTAGCCCTGGGGACCCTGGAACACCACGAGGCATTCCGCGACCTGCGCCAGCTCGCGCCATTGCGGGTTGGCCCGCGCCAGGTGCGCGCGCAGCGTCCCCCGTTCGGACGCCGCGCCGTCGATCAGGAACGGGATCGGGTTCGCCATCAGGCCCCCCGGACCGGCGGTGACCAGGAGCCCGAGGGGATGGGCGCGGATCAGGGCATGCTGCGCCCCGAGGTCGTCCTCTCGGAAATGCGGTGGCTGGTACATCGCGGCGCTCCGGACCGGTGGAGGCCCGTGCTTGACCGATCTCCGGTCCAGGCAAAAGATCCGGTTTCACGCAAGCGACTGGACCACTTCGTGCGCAAGGACCCGGAGAGGGAAACGGCGGGGGCGAGCCTTCCCGGAGACGCGAGCGCCCTCCCCCTCGTGCTCGATCTCGCGCCCGGCGGGGCGCTGCCGCTGCAGGCGCGCATCGGCGACGCGCTTCGCCGGGCGATCCTGGAACGCCGGATCGCCCGCGGCGCCCGCCTTCCCGGCTCGCGGGCGCTGGCCGAGGATCTCGGATGCGCCCGCGGCACCGTGCTGGCCGCGCTGGAGCAGCTGGTCGCCGAGGGCTACCTGACGGCGCGCGGGGGCTCCGGCACCCGCGTGGCCGCCATCCTCCCCGACGACACCCTCGCCGTCGCGAGCCCGCCCGAGGCCGCCGGGTCCTTCCCGGCACCGCCCGTGCTGTCGCGGCGCGGGACGGCCCTGATGGCGTCGTCGGCGCGGGCGTGGTTCTCCGCGCCTGTTGCGCCGGATGCCTTCGCCCTCGGGCGGCCGGCCGCCGACGCCTTCCCGTTCGCGACCTTCGGGCGCCTGCTCCAGACCGAGTGGCGCGACGGCGCCCCGCCGCCCCATCCCCTCGGCGACCCGCGCCTGCGCGCCGCCACCGCGGCCTACCTCGCCGCCACCCGCGGCGTCGCCTGCACGGCCGACGAGGTGATCGTGACGGCGGGCATCCGCCAGAGCCTGCGGCTGCTCGCCCAGCTGCTGCTCGATCCGGGCGAGACGGCTCTGGTCGAGGATCCGGGGTTTCCCGGCATCGCGTCGGCGCTGGCGGAGGCCGGCCTGCGCCCCGCCCCCGTCCCGGTCGGGCCGGGCGGCCTCGCGATCGACCGGGCCGGCGCCGCCATGGGCGCGCGCCTCGCCGTGGTGACCCCAGCGCATCACTATCCGCTGGGCCACGCCATGAGCCTCGAGAACCGGCTGGCGCTGCTCGCCTGGGCCGAGGCCACAAGCGCCTGGATCGTCGAGGACGATTACGGCGGCACGTACCGCTATGCCGGCCGGCCGCTGCCGCCGCTGCGCGCCCTCGACCGGACCGGACGGGTGATCTACGCCGGCAGCTTCTCCAAGGTGCTGCTGCCGGCGCTGCAGCTGAGCTACCTCGTGCTGCCGCAGGGGCTCGCCGGCCCGGTCCAGCGGGCGCTCGCGGAGACCGGGCCGGCGCCCTCCGGCCTCGGCCAGGGCGCGCTCGCCCGCTTCATCGACGAGGGCCATCTCGGACGCCACCTGCGCCGGACGCGGAAGCTCCATGCCGGGCGGCAGGCCGCCCTGCTCGACGCCGCCCGCGACCGGGCCGCGGGCCTGCTCGCGGTCGCGCCGCTGGAGGGCGGGATGCACCTCGTCGCCCGCCCCGGTCCGGACTGGCCGCCCCGGCTCGGCGACGCCGCGGCCGTCGCCGCCCTGGCGCAGGCCGGCATCGCGGCCGTGGCGCTCTCGGCCTACCATGCCGACCCGATGACGGCCGAGCCGGGCCTGCTGCTCGGCTACGCCGCCGTGCCCGAGCGCGCCATCGCGCCGGCGGTGACGCGCCTGGCGACGACCCTGTGGGCCGCCGGCGGGGGATGAGGCGACGTGGCCCGCGCCTTGCCATCCGCACCGCGCGCCTGTGCTATCATCCCGAATCCGGCTTTAGAGGGTTCGACAACCGACCGATGCGGCACCAACGAGCCGACCGGATTGTCCCTCATGGTTTTCGGAGTTACATAAACCCGTGACGGCGGTCTGGGACGAGGCGAAGCGGCAGGCGAACCTGCTCAAGCATGGGCTCGACTTCGCCGAGTTCGAGGCCGCTTTCGATGGCGAGGATGCCGTCTACCTGCCCGCGCAGCCGAGCCGCACCGGCCGCATCCGCTACAAGATCATCGGTCGATGGCGGGACCGGTTGGTCGTCGTCGTGATCGTCTCGCCATTGGGGGCGGAAGCCATCGCCCTGGTGAGTTTGCGCTACGCCAATCCGAAGGAAAGGGCCGTCCATGATCGTCTCGGATCGCAAGACAGACGCGCCGGCATTTTCCCAGGCGGATTGGGATGAGGTCTCCGACAACCCCGACCTGACGGACGTGGAACTCGCCGCGTTGAGACCGGCTCGCGAGCTGCCTCCGGATATCTACGCCGCGCTTCCGAGAAACCGCGGCGGACGCCCGCGGGCCGCGTCGCCCAAGGTGCAACTCACGCTTCGGATCGATCGCCGTGTGCTCGATGCCTACAAGGCGACCGGTCCCGGTTGGCAGACCCGCATGCATGACGTGCTGGCCCGCATCGTGGATGATCCAGGCGCAGGTCCGCATGCGGAAGCCGATACGGCGCGTGAGGCGGGGATTTCTCGGCGGACGGGATCGGACCGAGGGGTCGCCGTCGCAGCCGGTCAGCCGTTTCCGCCTTCGCAGGACGCCGAGTCTGGTCCCTCCGGCCGGAAGAAGGCCTGATCGGGCCGATCGTCCGCGTTTCCCCTCAGGCCGCCGCCTCGGCCCGCACCGGCTGCGGCCCGGCGCGGTAGGCGGCCGACGCCTCCTCCGTGCGCCAGCAGGCGGCGAGGTGCCCGTCGCCGACGCTGAGCGAGGGCGGCGTCTCGCGGCACTTGTCGATCGCGAGGAAGCAGCGCGGGGCGAACGGGCATCCGGCCGGGCGGTTGGCGAGGTCCGGCGGGCTCCCCGGGATCGTCTGGAGCCGCGCGCCTTTGGCCAGCGCCCCCTCCGCGCGGCTGCGCAGCAGGCCGATCGTGTAGGGGTGATGCGGATCGAGCACGACCTGGTGCGCGGTGCCGGTCTCGACGATGCGGCCGGCATACATCACCGAGATCCGGTCGGCGACCTCGACGGCGGCGCCGAGGTCGTGCGTCACCAGGATGATCGACAGGCCGAGATCGCGCTGCAGCTCGCGCAGCAGCAGCAGGATCTGGATCTGCACCGTGGCGTCGAGCGCCGTGGTCGGCTCGTCGGCAAGCAGCACCTGCGGCCGGCAGGCGAGCGCCAGCGCGATCATCGCGCGCTGGCGCATCCCGCCGGACATCTCGTGCGGGTAGGCGTCGAGGCGCCGCTCCGGACTCGGGATGCGGACGCGCTCGAACAGCGCGAGCGCCCGCTGCCGGGCTCCCGCCGCATCGATCTTTTCGTGGCGGCGGATCGCTTCCGTGATCTGGCGGCCGACGGTGTAGACCGGGTCGAAGGCGAGCAGCGGCTCCTGGAAGATCATCGAGGCGACGTGCCCGCGGAAATCCGCCAGCTCGCGCTTCGACAGCGCGAGCACGTCGCGGCCCGCCACCGAGATCCCGCCCCGCGTGCGGCTGCGCCCTTCCGGGAAGAGGCGCAGGATCGCGCGCAGCGTCACGCTCTTGCCCGAGCCCGACTCGCCGATCAGCGCCATGGCCTGGCCGCGCTCGAGCCGCAGGTCGACCCCGTCGACCACCTCGACCTTGCCGAAGCCGACCTTGAGGTCGGTGAGCTCGACCGCGGGGGGCGACGCGTTCATGTCCGCGCTCATCTTCGCGCTCATGCCGCCACCTGCTCGGCAGCAGGAGCAAGGGAATGGCCCGAGCCCGGCTGGCGCGCGAGGCAGGCGGCCTGATGCAGCGGTGCGATCGGGGCGAGCGGCGGCGTCACGCCGGAGCAGACCGGCTCGGCGAGCCGGCAGCGCGGATGGAAGCGGCAGCCGTCCGGCGGGTCGATCGGGTTCGGCGGATCGCCGGTGAGCAAGGCGGCCTCGGTGCGGTTGTCGGGATCGAGCGACGGCATCGAGGCGAGCAGCGCCTGGGTGTAGGGGTGGGCGGGCTCGGCCAGCACCGTGTCCGAGGGGCCGAGCTCGGCGACGCGGCCGAGATACATCACCATCACCCGGTCGCAGATGAAGCGCACCACGTTGAGGTCGTGGCTGATGAACAGGTAGGTCAGCCCGAACTCCGCCTTGAGGTCGAGGAGCAGGTTGAGCACCTGCGCCTCCACCGACTTGTCGAGGGCCGAGACCGCCTCGTCGAGGAGGATCAGCCGCGGCTCCAGCGCGAGGGCGCGGGCGATGTTGACCCGCTGGCGCTGGCCGCCGGACAGCTCGTGCGGGTAGCGGCCGGCGAAGCGCTTCGGCTCCAGGCCGACGCGGGCCAGCAATCCGCGGGCACGCTCGATCGCCTCGCGGCTGCCGACTCCGTTGACCGTCGGCCCGAAGGCGATCGAGGCCTCCACCGTCATCCGCGGGTTGAGCGAGGCGTAGCTGTCCTGGAACACCATCTGCACCTGGCGGCGATAGGTCCGCCACGGCATCGCGCGGCTGCCCACCGCCTCGCCGTCGAACAGCATCTCGCCCTGGTCGCGCTCGATCAGGCCCATCAGGAGCTTGGCCGTCGTCGACTTGCCGCAGCCGGATTCGCCGACGATCCCGAGGGTCTCGCCCTTGAGCGCCGAGAAGTCGACGCCGTCGACGGCGCGCACGACCGACTTCTTGCCGCCGACGCCCTTGCGCACCGGGAAGTGCTTGACGAGGCCGGAGACCGACAGGAGCGGCTGGGCCGGGCCGCCGCGGTCGCGTAGCGAAGCGGTCGCGAGGTCGGCGGGCTGGACGATGACGCTCATGAGTGTTGCCCTGGGCGCTGATGCCGCGACGGCGATCCGCCCCGTGGGCGGCGACGCGCGGGCGCGCTCGCCGACGTCGGGCGGATGAGAGGGGGGCGGTGCCGAGCCGTGGGGATCACTGGCGGATCTCCATGGCGCTGCGCAGGCCGTCCGAGAACAGGTTGAACGAGATCGAGACGATGAAGATCGCCAGCCCCGGCAGCGCCGCCACCGTCGGGTTGACGTAGATCGCGGTGCGCAGCGTGTTGAGCATCAGGCCCCATTCGGGCTCCGGCGGGCGCACGCCGAGGCCGAGGAAGGACAGGCCCGAGGCCAGGATCATCGAGACCGAGATCAGGCCGGTGGAGTAGACGAAGATCGGCCCGACCACGTTGCCCAGCACCTGCACCCGCATGATCGTCAGCGCCGAGGCGCCCGAGAGGCGGGCCGCGTCGATGTAGTCGCGCGCGCGGATGCCGGTGGTGACGCTCTCGGAGATCCGCGCGATCTGGGGCACGAACACGCAGGTGAGCGAGACGATGGCGTTGAAGATGCCGGCGCCGAGCGCGCCCGAGAGCGCGATGGCGAGCAGCACCGAGGGGAAGGCGAAGAACACGTCGATGGTGCGCATCAGGATCGTGTTGGTCCAGCCGCCGACGTAGCCGGCGACGATGCCGATCGACGACCCGATCACGAAGGCGATCAGCACCGGCGTCACGCCCATGAACAGCGACAGCCGGGCGCCGACCATCAGGCGGCTCAGCATGTCGCGGCCGAGCTCGTCCGAGCCGAGCCAGTAGGTCGCGTCGCCGACCGGCTTCAGGCGGCGCAGCATCGAGCCGCGATACGGGTCCATCGGCGTGATCCACGGCGACAGGATCGCGACGACGACGATGGCGAGGATCACCAATCCGGCGGCGATCGCCACGGGGTCGCGCACGAGGCGGTGGCCGACATGGCCCCAGTAGCCGCGGGAGGCGACGAAGGCGTCGGGCTCGACCTCGGACGCCGCGGGGGCGATGCCGCCGTCGAGGGCCATGGTGGCGGCGGTGACGGGTGCGGTCATGACGTCATGCTTTCCTCGGGCTCAGGCCCGCTCGATGCGCGGATCGAGTGCGGTCTGCATCACGTCCACGAGGAGGTTGAGGGCGACGAAGAACATCGCCAGCACCAGGATCGAGCCCTGGAGCAGGGGCAGGTCGCGCTGGAAGATCGCGGCGTTCAGGAGGAAGCCGGTGCCGGGCCAGGCGAACACCGTCTCGATCAGGATCGAGCCGCCGAGCAGGTAGCCGAGCTGCAGGCCCATGATCGCGAGCGCCGTCGGCGCGGCGTTGCGGACCACGTGCTTGAACACGCCGACCTCGTCGAGGCCCTTGGCGCGCAAGGCCTCGACGAAGTCCTGGGCGAGGATGTCGGCCACCAGCGCCCGCACGGTGCGGGCGATGATGCCCATCGGGATCACCGACATCGTGACGGCGGGCAGGATGATGAAGCGCAGGTGCTCGAGATCGGGCCGCCAGTTGCCGGAGCCGTCGGGCCCGGCGCCGGTCGGCGGCAGCCAGCCGAGGTTGGCCGAGAACACGATCACCATCACCATGCCGAGCCAGTAATGCGGCACCGAGACGCCGAAGACCGAGATCGCGGAGGCGACCCGGTCGAGGATCGAGTTGCGGTGATAGCCGGCGACGAACCCGAACAGGGTGCCGAAGGTGAAGCCGATCAGCGTCGCGACCGAGGCGAGGATCAGGCTGTTGACCACCGCGCGGGAGACCTCGCCGAGCACCGGCCGGCCGGTGGCGATCGAGACGCCGAGGTCGCCGTGCAGCACGTGCCAGAGCCAGATCGCGTACTGCACCGGCAGCGGCTTGTCGAAGCCGTAGGCGGCGCGCATCTCGTCGATGGTCGCCTGCGTCGCGTCCGCCGGCAGGATCGCGCTCAGGGGATCGCCCGGCGCGAGGTGGACCAGCAGGAAGCAGACCAGGCTGACCCCGAACGCCACGGGCGTCACGGCGACGAGGCGCTTGAGGATGTAGAGCAGCATCGGATCCGGGTGTCCTTGTTCCGATGACCGGGGGGCGGGCGTGGGCCGGCCCCTCCCCCGCGACGGAGGGAGGGATCGCGTCAGCGCCCCGCGGTCGCGATGGTGATGTTTGAGAAGTCCTGGAACCAGTTCTGCGCCTGGACGAAGCCCTTCACCTTCGGGCTCATCGCCCGCGGGTTCACGTCGTGCGTGATCATGATGAACAGCGCGTCGTCCACGAACTTCTCATGGACCTTCTCCAGCACCGCCGTCTGCTCGGCCTTGTCGAAGGTGTTGCGGACCTGGTCGAACAGCTTGTCCATCGCCGGGTCGGAATAGTAGCCCCAGTTGGTGCCGTTCGGCGGCGCGAAGTTGCTCTGGAGATGCCGGATGAAGCCGGTGAACGGGTCCTGGATGAAGTACGAGTAGTTGATGCCCGTCACGCCGCGCGAGATGTCGGCCTTGGCGCCGGCGCGCCAGATGTTGATCAGCGTGTTCCACTCGACCACCTCGTAGTCGACCTGGATGCCGACCTCGGCGAGGTTCTGCTGCACGAACTCGTTCATCGGCAGCGGCTGCATCTGGCCGGAGCCGGAGGCCGAGATCGCGATCTTGGTCTTCAGGGGCTTGTTCGGCCCGTAGCCGGCTTCCGCGAGCAGCTTCTTGGCCGCGGCCGGATCGTAGGTCACCTTGAAGGTCGGGTGGCCGAACCACTGGTGGCCGGGCGGAAAGAAGCCGGTGGCCGGCACCGCGAGGCCGCCGAGCAGCTCCTTCAGGCCCTCGCGGTCGATGGCGAGGTTGGCGGCCTTGCGCACGCGCACGTCGTTCCAGGGCGAGCCCTCGACCCGCGACAGGTGCCAGGTCCAGTTGTGGGGATAGGTGTTGGTGACGATGGTGAAGCCGGCGCCCTTCAGCGAGGCGACGGCGTCGGGCGCGGGCGCCTCGATCCAGTCGACCTGGCCGGAGCGGAGCGCCGCGACGCGGGCGTTGGCCTCGGGCAGCGGTACCAGCACGAGCTTGTCGAGCTTGGGCACGCGGGCCTTGTCCCAGTACGCCTTGAAGGGGACCATCTCGGCGCGCTCGCGCGGCGCGAACAGGGTCAGCTTCCACGGGCCGGTGCCGGACGGGGTCTTGGCGAAGGCGTCCCAGCTCCGCCCGAGCTTCTCCCACTGGGCGGGCGAGGACATCATCACCCAGGCGATCTGGTAGGGCAGCGTCGCGTCCGGCGCCTTGGTGACGATCTCCACGGTCAGCGGGTCGACCACGCGATAGCTCGCCACCGCCGGGATGCGGGTGCGGCCTTGAGCCGACTGGCGCGGATCGTATTGCGGGCTGTCGTTCTTCAGCAGCTTGTCCAGGTTCCACACCACGGCGTCGGCGGTGAAGTCGGAACCGTCGTGGAACGTCACGCCGGGGCGCAGCTTGAACGTCCACTTGGTCTTGTCGGCGGCGTCCACCGCCCAGCTCTCGGCCAGCCCCGGCACGAGGTCGGAGGGCTTGGTCGCCGAGGACAGGTCCCAGTTGATGAGCCCGTCGTAGACCGTGTAGCCCATGAAGCGCATGCCCTCGCCGCCGTTGTCGGCCTGGCCGGTGGTCAGCGGGATGTCGGAGGCGGTCATGCCGATCCGGAGCGTGCCCTGCGCCATCGCGGCGGAGGGCGCCTGGGCCGACAGCGCGAGGGCGCCGGCGAACGCCGCACGGGCGGTGAAGGTCTTCATCGAGCGAAACGGCATGTCGGGCGGGTCTGCTCCGTGAGGCGGGCCCCCGCGACGGGGCGCCCGAGAGGACGCCCGGCTCCATGCAAGCGCGCGGCCAGACCGGCGCTGTGGTGTCATTCTTTATTCAATCGCACCGGAGGCGCGGATCGGCGGGGGGCCTACCCGTCGATCAGGCTCACATGCGCGGCGACCACGCGCCAGCCTTCGGGAAACCGCACCCAGGTCTGGCTCTGGCGCCCGATCCGACCCGGCGCGCTCTCCCGGAAGAACAGGGTCATCGCGGTGGCGAAATCCCGCCCGTAGGTGGTGATCACCGTCTCGGACAGGGTCCGCTCCAGGCCGACGGGCGAGCGCGCCCGGCGGAAGGCGCGGATCGCGTCCATGCCGTAGAGGTTCTCGCCCCCGCCGTAGCGGATGGTGCGGGGATCGTCGCGGAACAAGGCCTCGAGCACCGGCACGTCGTTCTCCGTCAGCGCGGTCTCGTAGGCGCGGAACGCCGCCTCGACCTCGGCCTTCACCGCGAAATCGTCGACCACCATCACGTCAGCTCCGCGATCGGGGCGCGGACGATGCCGAGCCGTTCCAGCACCCGCGCCACGCGCAGCGCCACGTCCTCGCGCCAGGGCGCGGCGATGACCTGCACGCCGAGGGGCAGCCCGCCGTCGAGCCAGACCGGCACCGCCGCCACCGGAAGGCCGATGAACGAGATCGGCTGGGTGAACACGCCGATATTGGCCCGCACCGGCAGGGAGACGCCGTCGAGGGTGAAGTGCGTCTGGCCGCGCGGCGGCGCCCGGCAGGGGGTGGACGGCGCCAGGATCACGTCGACGTCCGCGAACAGGTCGGCCACCGCGCCGCGGTACCAGCGCCGGAAGCGCTGCGCCCGCTCGACGAAGGGCGCCGGCAGCATCGCGCCGGCGATGAGGCGGTCGCGCACCGCCGGATCGAAGTCCTCCGGCCGGGTCCGGAGACGGTCGAGGTGGAGCGCGGCGCCCTCGGCCGCGGTGATCAGGTAGGCCGCCGCCCGGGCGCGGGCGGCTTCCGGGATCTCGACGACCCGCGTCGCGGCGAGCGCCCGCGCCGCCACCTGGACCGCGGCGAACGCCTCCGGGTCGCCGCCGCGGGCGAAGTAGCCGCCGGCCACGGCGATGCGGAGGTCGCCGAGGCCGGAATCCAGCCCCGGCAGGACGGGCTCCGCGGCCCGCGCGGTCGCCGCAGCGTCGTCCGGGTCGGGACCCTGCATCGCGTCGTAGGCGAGGGCCAGGTCGGTCACGCTGCGCGCCATCGGCCCGAGATGGTCGAGGCTGTTCACGAAGGGGAAGCTGCCGGCCCGGGTCAGGCGGCCGTAGGTGGGCTTGAGCCCGAAGCAGCCGCAGAAGGCCGAGGGCACCCGGATCGAGCCGTTGGTGTCGGAGCCGAGCGTCAGCGGCACCAGGCCGGCGGCAATCGCCGCGCCCGAGCCGCCCGACGAGCCGCCGGTCATGTGGCCGGCCCCGTGCGGGTTGCGGCTGTCGCCGTCGTGCACGTTCTCGCCGGTGAAGTCGTAGGCGTACTCGCCCATGTTGAGCGCGCCGACGAGGACCGCGCCGGCCGCCTCCAGCCGGCGCACCAGGGCGCCGTCGCGCGCGGCCGGCGCCCGCTCGCGGTTGATCGTCGATCCCGCACGCGTCGGCAGGCCGGCGCAGTCGATCAGGTTCTTCACCGCGAAGGGCACGCCGGCGAGCGGCCCCGACGCCGCGCCGGCGGCCCGCCGCGCATCCACGGCGTCGGCGGCGGCCAGGGCGCGCGCGGCCGTCACGTCGGTGAAGGCGTTGACCGCCGGGTCGACCCGGCCGATCCGCGCCAGCGTCGCCTCGATCACGCTGCGGGCCCGGACGCGCCCCTCCGCGACGCCGGCGGCGATCGAAGCGGCGTCGGCGCGGCTCCAGTCGGTGCTCTGCTCCGCCATCGCCTCAGGCCTCGAAGACCGGGGCCGCCTCGGCCTCGTCGGGCAGCGGGAAGCCGCCGACGAGGTCCGCCGCGGCGGCCAGGACCCGGAGGTTGGCGATCACCGGCGCGACCCAGGCGGGATCGAGGCGCAGCCCGAGCAGCGGGGCCGCGGCGGCGGCGAAGGCGTCGAGATCCGGCGGCGGTGCATCGCGGGTCGTCATCGGGCATCCTCATCGAACGATCGGACCTCGAGCGGGCAAGGGCCGCGCCAAGCCGCCCCGCTGGGCCGGACGCCTGAATTGCTCGTCGAATAGGCATAATCCGGTCAATCGCGTCTGCCTACGAGATAGGCAATCGGCGGCTGCCACGCCCATCGTGGACGCAGGGCCGGTCAGCCGGCGCCGAGCGTCACCGGCGCGATCGCGGCGAAGACGCAATCCTCCGGCGTGCCGTCCTCGTGCACGAGCATCGCGAAGGTGCCGGGCGCCGAGACCGTCATCAGGTGCGCGTGCCAGGCGCCGGCGCGGTAGTTGATGCCGGCCTGCCCCGGTACCCGGAAGGCGCGGATCGCGGCCTCGTCGGGCCGCCCGTCGCGGTCGGGCGCCACCACGACGAGGTAGGAATCCACCGCGAGCGGCAGGAAGGCCTGGCTCGACTGCGGATGCCGCTCCAGGCGGGTCAGCGGCATCAGGCCGGCGAACGGCTCGCTGCGGATCAGGGCGAGGTTGGCGGAGACGCCCGCGCGCCGGTTCTCGATCGGGCTCGCATGGTCCTGCCGCGGCCCCGCCGCGGGCGCGGCGAGCAGGTCGGCGAAGGGCCGCAAGGCAACCTCGTCCATCGGTTCGATCGGGATCGTGCGCATCGTCCGTCCTGGCTTCGTGCCCGGCTTCGCGGCACGGGGCCGAGCTTCCGCGGCTCGCCTCGGCGGTCAAGCGGGATTCGGGCCGGCTTGCGTATGGCCGAGGGCGGGTTTGCGGGGCCGAGGGCCGCGGCGGGGTTGACGGCGGAGGCGGCTGCGTCGTTGCGTCCCCGAGCCTTCAGACCGCCCGAGCAGACCCGTTGACCGATCCCCGCCCCTATCCCCGCGACCTCGTCGGCTACGGCCGCAACCCGCCGGCCGCCGACTGGCCGGACGGCGCCCGCATCGCGGTGCAGATCGTGCTGAACTACGAGGAGGGCGCCGAGAACTGCATCCTGCACGGCGACCCCGCGTCCGAGGCGTTCCTGTCCGAGATCGTCGGCGCGCAGCCCTGGCCGGGGCAGCGCCACATGAACATGGAATCGCTCTACGAGTACGGCGCGCGGGCCGGGTTCTGGCGGCTGTGGCGGCTGTTCACCGCCCGCGGGATTCCCGTCACCGTGTTCGGCGTGGCGCACGCGCTGATGCGCAACCCGGAGGCCGTCGCGGCGATGCGCGAGGCCGCGTGGGAGATCGCCAGCCACGGCCTCAAATGGATCGACATGCGCGACGCCTCCCGGGCGGAGGAGGCCGCCGCGATGGACGAGGCGATCCGCATCCATGCGGCGGTGACGGGCTCGGCGCCCGAGGGCTGGTACACCGGCCGCTCCTCGATCCACACGCTGGAGCTCGGCCTGGAGCGCGGCTTCACCTACCTGTCGGATTCCTACGCCGACGACCTGCCCTACTGGCTGACGGGCGCGGGGCGCACGGGCCTCGTGGTGCCCTACACCCTCGACGCCAACGACATGCGCTTCGCGAGCCCCCAGGGCTTCAATTCCGGCGACCAGTTCTTCGCCTACCTGCGCGACAGCTTCGACGTGCTCTACGCCGAGGGCGCGACGGCGCCCAAGATGATGTCGGTCGGCCTGCATTGCCGCCTCGTCGGCCGCCCGGGACGGATGGCGGCGCTGGCCCGCTTCCTCGACCACGTCGCCGCGCACGACCGGGTCTGGCTCGCCCGCCGCGTCGACATCGCCCGGCACTGGATCGCCCGCCACCCGGCGCCGTGACGGCCTGATTCGTGCTCCGCTCCGGGAAAGCCCCTTTCGAGAGACAGCCCATGACGACGACCACCATCGACGGCCGCACCCTCACCGCCGCGGACGTGCTCGCCGTCGCCCGGCCGGACGCGGCGGGCCTCCGCGCCGAGGCGGTGCTCGACGAGGGCGCGCGCAGGAGCCTCGTCGGCGCGCGGGACTACATCGACGCGCATTTCATGACCGACGACGCGCCGCTGATGTACTCGTTCAACACCGGCGTCGGCCTGTTCAAGGACCAGCGCGTGCGCATGGACGAGATGCAGGCCTACCAGCGGCTGACCGTCTACGCCCACGCCACCGGGATGGGCGAGCCGTTCGACGCGGAGGCGGTGCGCGCCACCATGCTGCTGCGCGCCAACGCCTTCGCGTCGAACTTCTCCGGGCCGCGCGTCGCGGTCGTCGACCGCCTGCTCGCCTGCCTGAACGCCGGGATCGTGCCGGTGATCCCGTCGAAGGGCTCGGTCGGGGCGTCGGGCGACCTCGCGCCGCTGGCGCACCTGGCCGGCGCGATCTGCGGGTTCGAGGAGGCCGAGGCGTTCTACGAGGGACGCCGCCTGCCGGCCCGCGCGGCGCTGAAGGCGGCGGGCCTGCCCGAGGCGTTTCCGCTGGAGGCCAAGGACGCCTCGGCGCTGATCAACGGCTCCACCGTGTCGCTCGCCGTCGGCGTGCTGGCGCTGGAGGACATGAAGCGGGTCCTCAAGGCCGCCGAGATCGCCCTCGCCCTGACGCTCGAGGCCCTGCGTGCGGAGAAGGCCGCCTTCGATCCCCGCGTCCACGCCGCCCGCCCGCACAAGGGCCAGGCGGCCTCGGCCCGCAACGTCCTGCGGATGATCGGCGATTCCGAGCGCTGCACGGAGGGCGCCCGCGTCACGGTGTTCCCCGACGAGGCCCGCGCCCCCGGCCAGGCCCCGCCGCCGCGGGTGCAGGACGTGTACTCGCTGCGCTGCGCGCCGCAGGTGCACGGGCCGGTGCGCGAGGCGCTGGCCTACGTCGACGGCATCATGGGCACCGAGATCAACGCGGCCACCGACAACCCGCTGATCTTCGCCGACGGGGCCGACCACTACACCTGCATCTCGGCCGGGCACTTCCACGGCGCCTACGTCGCGCAGGCGATGGACCTGCTCGCCATCACCGCCACCGACCTCGGCTCGATCTCGGAGCGGCGGCTCGCGCGCCTCATCGACCCGACCATGAGCTACGGCCTGCCGCGCAACCTGCTCGCCGGTAAGAAGGGCCTCAACACCGGCTTCGCCACCGTGCAGTGCACGATGTCGGCCCTGGTGATGGAGAACCGGACCCTGTCGATGCCCGGCTCGGTCGACTCGATCCCCGGCAAGTCGAACGCCGAGGACCACGTCTCGAACTCGACCTGGTGCGCGCGCAAGGCCCGCACCGTCGTCGCCAACGTCGAGACCATCGTCGCCGGCGAGATCCTGATGGCGTGCCAGGCGCTCTCGCTGGTCGCCGACGTCGCTCGGGACCATCCCCTCGGCTCCGGCACGCAGGCCGCCCTCGACGCGGTGCGCAAGGTCATCGCCCCGGCGCTGTCGGGCGACCGCTGGTACCAGGCCGAGATGGAGGCCGCGCTCGCGCTGGTGCGCTCGGGGGCGGTGGTCGCGGCGGTGGAGGCCGCGATCGGCCCGCTGGAATAGGCGCGGCGCCCCTTACCGCACCGGCGCCACAATCCGGTGGCTGGATCGTGCGGGCACGAGGGGGGGGATCCGATGATGCGGCCCGCGCTCCGCTTGTCCTGCCTGACGCTCGCGACGGGCCTCGCCTTCGCGGGCGCCGCGGCCCGGGCCGCGACCACGCCCGAGGCCGACGCCGCCTTCCTCGACGCCGTGACCTGGGGCGTCTCGCCGGCCAGCCACGCGGAGCTCCGCGCCAAGGGCCGCGAGCGCTGGCTCCGGGAGCAGCTCCATCCGCCGGCAGGCCCAGCCCTGCCGGAGGCCGCCCAGGCGCAGGTCGACGCGCTGACGCCGAAGGGCACGCTGCTCGAGCGGATCTCCGCCCTCGACGCGCAGGCGCGGGCGGCCAGCGCCGAGCCCGACCCGGATGCGAAGAAGGCCGCGCAGCAGGCCTACCAGGGGGCGCTCTCGGCCGCCGCCCGGGACGCCGCCGCGGCGACGCTCCTGCGGGCGCTCGACAGCCCGGACCAGGTGCGCGAGCGGCTGACCTGGTTCTGGCTCAACCGCTTCAACGTCCACCAGGGCAAGGCGAACCTGCGCGCGATGGTCGGCGACTACGTCGACGCGGCGATCCGCCCGCACGCGCTCGGCCGCTTCCGCGACCTGCTGGAGGCGACGCTGCGGCACCCGGCGATGCTGCGCTATCTCGACAATGCCGACAACGCCGCCGGCCACCTCAACGAGAACTACGCCCGCGAGCTGATGGAGCTGCACACCCTCGGGGTCGGCTCCGGCTACACGCAGGGCGACGTCGAGGCGCTGGCCCGCATCCTCACCGGCGTCGGCATCGACGCCCGCCCCGAGGACCCGAAGCTGAAGCCGGAGCGCCAGGCCGACCTCGTCCGCGCCGGCCTGTTCGAATTCAACCCGAACCGCCACGATTACGGCGACAAGGTCTTCCTCGGCCACGCGATCCGCGGCCGCGGCTGGCCCGAGATCGTCGAGGCGCTCGACCTGATCGCCCGCGAGCCCGCCACCGCGCGAACCGTGTCGGCCGCGCTCGCGCGCTACTTCCTGGGCGCCCCGCCCTCGGACGCCCTGGTGGCGCGGCTGGCGCAGGTCTTCACCCAAAGCGACGGCGACATCGCGGCCGTGCTCGACGCGCTGTTCCACGCGCCCGACTTCGCGGCCTCCCTCGGGGGCGGGTTCAAGGACCCGGCCCGCTACGTGCTCTCGGCCGTGCGCCTCGCCTACGACGGGCGGACGATCCGCAACGCCGCGCCGATCCAGGGCTGGCTCAACCGCCTCGGCGAGGGCCTGTTCAACCGATCGACGCCGGACGGCTACCCGCTCGGCGCCGCCGCCTGGAACGGGCCGGGACAGATGACGACGCGCTTCGAGATCGCCCGGCAGATCGGGTCGGGCTCCGCCGGCCTGTTCAAGCCCGCCCCCGACATGGCCGACGAGCCGGCCTTCCCGCTGCTGCAGAACGGGCTCTACTTCTCGACGCTCTCGGCGACCCTGAGCGCCCCGACCCGGGACGCCCTGGCCCGCGCCGTCTCCCCGCAGGACTGGAACACCCTGTTCCTGTCCGCCCCCGAATTCATGCGCTGAAGGCCGCCCATGGACCCGCGCGACCCGCCCCGCCGCGCGCTGATCCGAGCCTCCCTCGCGCTCGGCCTGTCCACCGTCGCCGGCCGGGTCTGGGCCGCGCCGAAGGCGGATGCGCGCCTGCTCGTGGTGTTCCTGCGCGGCGCCTACGACGCGGCCAACGTCGTGATCCCGACGGGCAGCGACTTCTACTACCGCGCCCGGCCGACCCTCGCGGTCGCCCGGCCGGATGCGGCCGACCCGGCGGCGGCGCTGGCGCTCGACGCCGACTGGAGCCTCCACCCGAGCTTGCGCGACACGATCCTGCCGCTCTACGCCCGGGGGCAGGCCGCCTTCGTGCCGTTCGCCGGCACCGACGACCTCACGCGCAGCCATTTCGAGACCCAGGACACGATCGAGCTCGGGCAGACGGTCGGCGCCTCCCGTGACTACAATTCGGGCTTCATGGCCCGGCTCGCCGCGGAGCTGACGCGGACGCGCCCGATCGCCTTCACCGAGCAGATCCCGCTGATCTTCCGCGGCACCGAGACGGTGCCCAACATCGCGATCAACGAGGTCGCCAAGCCCGGGATCGACGCGCGCCAGGCCGGGCTGATCACGGCGATGTACCGCGACACCCCGCTGGCCGCTTCGGTGGCCGAGGGGTTCCGCGTGCGCGACGCGGTCTACCAGTCGGTCTCGGAGCATCAGGCCGAGGCCGACCGCGGCGCCGTCTCGCCGAAGGGCTTCGCGCGCTCGGCCCGGCGCATCGGCCGGCTGATGCGCGAGTCGTTCAACCTCGGCTTCGTCGACGTCGGCGGCTGGGACACGCACGTGAACCAGGGCGCCGCCACCGGCTACCTCGCCGACCGGATCGGCGAGCTCGGCCGCGGGCTGGCCGGCTTCGTCGAGGAGGTCGGCCCCGCCTGGAACGACACGGTGGTGGTCGTGCTCTCCGAGTTCGGCCGCACCTTCCGCGAGAACGGCAACCGCGGCACCGATCACGGGCACGGCAGCGTCTACTGGGTGCTGGGCGGTGCCGTGCGCGGCGGCCGCATCGCCGGGCCGCAGGTGCGGGCCGACGAGGCGCACCTGTTCCAGAACCGCGACCATCCCGTGCTCACCGACTACCGCAGCCTGCTCGCCGGGCTGCTGCGACGTCTCTACGGGCTCGATCCGGCGAGCCTCCGGCGGGTCTTCGCGGATGCGGCGCCGGCCGACCTCGGGCTGGTCTGATCGGCCGACCGCTCCCGTGCCGCGAGGAACCCGCGCACCGTCCCGAGCAGCACCCGGGTCCCGGCCTCGATGTCGGGCAGGCTGGCGAACTCGGCCGGGTTGTGGCTGATGCCGCCGCGGCAGCGCACGAACACCATGGCGATCGGCGCGATCGCCGCCACCGCCATGCCGTCGTGGCCGGCCCCGCTCGGCAGCGCCAGGACGGGATGGCCCTCGGCGACGATCGCCGCCTCGACCAGGGCCGTCATCCCGGGGTCGCAGGGGACGGCTTCCGCCTCGTGCAGGAGGGCGATGCCGAAGCCGAGCCGGCGCCGGAGCGCGATGCGCTTGCAGGCGAGGTCGATGTCGGCGAGCGCGGCGTGCCGCTGCGCGTCGTCGGGCGCCCGCAGGTCCAGGCTGAACTTGGCCTGGCCCGGGATGGTGTTGACCGCCCCCGGCAGCGCCTGGATGCGCCCGACCGTGCCGACGAGGTGCTCCTCGCCGCGGCAGCGCGCCTCGATCGCCAGGATGCATTCGGCGGCGCCCGCGAGCGCGTCGCGGCGCTCGGTCATCGCGACGGTGCCGGCGTGCCCCGCCTCCCCCGACAGCGTGATCTCCAGGCGGCTCGCCCCGCTGATCGCGGTGACGAGGCCGACCGGCAGGCCCTCGCGCTCCAGCATCGGCCCCTGCTCGATGTGGAGCTCGACGTAGCCGAGGATCTGATCCGGCGTGCGGGCGGCGGTCGGGACGGCCTTCGGGTCGAGGCCGTATTCGCGCATCGCGGCGGCCAGCGTCGTGCCGGCGGCATCGAGGGTGCGCAGCGCCGCCGGGTCGAGATGGCCGGCGAACGCCCGGCTGCCGGTCAGCGTCGCGGCGAAGCGCACGCCCTCCTCGTCGGCGAAGCCCACCACCTCGATCGCGACCGGCGGCGGTCCTTCGCGCAGCACGGCCTCGACGCAGCTGATGGCGGCGACGACGCCGAGCGGCCCGTCGTAGCGGCCGGCGTTGCGCACGGTGTCGAGGTGCGAGCCGATCACCAGGGCCGGCCCGCCGGGCTCGCGGCCCTCGACGCGGCCGATCAGGTTGCCGACGGCGTCGCGGCGCACCTGCAACCCGGCCTCGCCCATCCAGCCGGCGACCAGGGCCTCGGCCCGCGCCTGCTCGGGGGTGAGGTAGAGGCGGGTGATCGCGCCGGGCTCGGCGCTGATCTGGGCCAGCGCGTCGAGCCGCCGCTGGATGCGGGGGGCGAAGGCGTCCACGGATCAGGCCTTCGGCGCGTTGGCGAGCGTCAGCACCGTCTGCAGCAGCACGTCGGCGCCGGCGGCGCAGTCGGACGGGGTCGCCGATTCCGACTCGTTGTGGCTGACGCCGTCCTTGCACGGCACGAAGATCATCGCGGTCGGGACGCGGGCCGCGAGGTTGCAGGCGTCGTGCCCGGCGCCCGAGACCATGCGGCGGCGGCTCAGGCCCAGCCCCTCGGCGGCGGCATCGACCGCCGCGATCACGCCCGCGTCGAACGGCACCGGCTCCTTGCGCCAGATCCGCGCGAGGTCGATGGCGAGCTTGCGCCGGTCCGCGATCGCGGGAAGGCTCGCGCGCAGCTCCGCCTCGATCGCGTCGAGGACCTCCGGCTTCGGGTCGCGCACGTCGAGGGTGAAGCGCACCAGCCCCGGCACCACGTTGCGGGAGGGCGCGCCGATCACGGCCTCGCCGATGGTGGCGACGGCGGTGGGCGCGTGCGCCAGCGCGATCCGCTCGACCGCGAGCGCGACCTCCGCGAGCCCGAGCAGCGCGTCGCGGCGGCGCGGCATCGGCGTGGTGCCGGCATGCGCCTCGAAGCCGGTGATCGTGCCGTCGAACCAGGCGATGCCCTGCCCGCCCTCGACCACGCCGATGGTCCGGCCCTCGGCTTCCAGGATCGGGCCCTGCTCGATGTGCAGCTCGACGAAGGCGCCGATCTTCCGGTCGCCCACGGTGTCGGTCCCGCGGTAGCCGATCGCGTCGAGCGCCGCGCCGACGCTGATGCCGGCCGCGTCGGTCTTCTCCAGGATCTCGTCGGTGGTGAAATCGCCGGCGTAAGCCGCCGACGCCATCATCGCGGGGGCGAAGCGCGAGCCCTCCTCGTTGGTCCAGTTGACCAGCAGAAGCGGCGCCTCGGTCTCGATGCCGGCGTCGTTCAGGGCGCGCATCGCCTCCAGCCCGGCCAGCACGCCGAGGATGCCGTCGAACTTGCCGCCGGTCGGCTGGGTGTCGAGATGCGAGCCGAAGGCCACCGGCGGGCGCGCCGCGTCGCGCCCGGGCCGCAGGGCGTACTGGGTGCCGAGGGCGTCGACCCGCACCTCGAGCCCCGCCGCCGTGCAGGCGTCCCGGAACCAGTCGCGGACCGCGCCGTCCTCGGGCGACAGGGTGAGGCGGTTCAGGCCGCCGGCCGGCGTCGCGCCGAACCGCGCCGTCTCCTGGATCGTCTCCCACAGGCGCGAGCCGTCGATGCGCAGGTTGTGGGTCTTTGCCGTGCCGGCCATCCTGGCCTCCGTCGTCGCGTGTGTGTCTCGTGTCACGATGCCGACGTGACGGCCCGGCGGCCGGCAAGGATCGTGCCCGGCCAGGTTCCGCAGGCCCGCCCAGTCCCCGCAGGCGCGTCAGGCCCCGCAGGCGCGGCTCACGGCGCCGGGCGGCGCACCGGCGAGGCGCCGAGCAGCGCGTTCCCGTCGACGCCGAGCGCGGCGGCGATCTCGGCCAGCGCCACCGCCTCGATGCCGCTGATCCCGTCCTGGTCGGCGACGTCGGCCGCGATCAGGAAGACGTTCTCGCGCTGCGCCTGCGGCCGGTCGGCGAGCGCGGCGGCGTGGCGCAGGTTCTCGGCCCGGCCCGCCCGCGTCCGGGCGCGGGCGATCCCGTCGTAGAGCTCGGCCTCCAGCATCAGGGTGTCGTAGCCCTTCTCAAGGATCGGGTTGGCCCTGAGGCCGGCCAGCGCCGTCTCGAACTCGGTGCCGGCCACCTCCCCGTCGGCGACGATGACGTTGGCGGCGGCCGAGACCGCCGCCAGCATCAGTGCCTTGTCGCCGGCATAGGCGGTCACCGCCTGGGTCAGGCGGCCGAAGATGTCTTTCAGGATGCTCATGGGAACCGGGTCGTTGAGGGGCGCCGATGCGTCGGGGGAGATAACAGAACCCGGGCGGTCCGTGTTGCGCCGATGCCCCCGCGGCGAACGGACATGCTTGGGAAATACGCGGGCGCGATGATGGCCCGTCGTCCGGCCTCTCGGTCCGGATGCCGGCCGACCGTCGGGCCGGGCGTGCCTACCCCCAACGGGCGCGCCCGGCCCGCATGGTCCGGCCTCATCGGGGCTTCGGCGACGCGGTCTCGTCGGCCAGGGCGTCGACCACCGCTCCGAGGCTCGCGCGGTCCGACGATCCGGCCGCGCGCGCCGCCGCGTACGCGGCGAGCTGCCGGTCGGCCCCCGTGCCGTGCCGGACGATGGTGCGGGCGCGCTCGCAGGCGGCCCGGCAATCGAGGGCGTCGGCATCCTCCGCGAGGCGCGCGAGCAGCCCCTCGACGATCTCGGCCATCGGCACCGCCCGCTCCCGCGTGGCGTCGATCAGCTCGGCCCGCACCCCGTCGCGCTCGGCCCGCCACAGGTTCTCCATCGCGAAGCCGCGCGCCGCCCCGGTGAGGCCGGCATTCACGCCGGGATCGCGGTCGAGCAGGCGCACGAGGCAGCGGAACAGGGCGGCGATGCAGAGCCCGTCCTCGACCTCGGAGCAGCTGTCGGCGATGCGCAGTTCCAGCGTCGGGTACTTCACCGACGCGCGCAGGTGCCACCACAGGAAGCTCGCATCCGCGATCGCGCCCGAGGCGGTCATCACCCGGACGTAGCGGTCGTAGTCGGCGGCGTCCGCGAACAGCTCCGGCAGGCCGGTGCGCGGCAGCTCGGCATAGGCCCTGAGCCGGTAGCCGGCGAGCCCGGTCCGCTGCCCCTCCCAGAACGGCGAGGAGACCGAGAGCGCGAGCAGGATCGGCAGGAACGGCATCAGCCGGTTCTGCAGGTCGAGGCGCGCGTCGGGACGCGGCACCTCGACGTGGACGTGGAGCCCGCAGACCACCGAGCGCCGCCCGACGATCTGCAGGTCGTCGATGATCCCGCGGTAGCGCTCGGCCGGCGTCGTCGATTGCCGCCGCCACGTCGCGGCCGGGTGGGTGCCGGCGGCGAAGACGCGCAACCCGTGCTCCCGCCCGATCGTCGCGAGGTCGGCCCGCATCGCGATCAGGCGCGCGCGCGTCTCCGCGATGCTGTCGGAGGGCGGGGTGCAGGTCTCGACCTGGCTCTCCAGCATCTCCCGCTCGGCCGATTCCATCCGCGCCTGGACGGCGGCATGGAAGGCCCTCACCCGGCCGCGAGACGTCTTGCGGGGGGTGTTGCGGGTCTCGGCGTCGGCAAGGAAGAACTCCTCCTCCATGCCGAACCTGTAGACGTGAGCCATGCCGCCTCCCCCCGCGCCGTCCGCGAGGGGTCTACGCGCCGACGGGCGCCCGGTTCAGCGCCAGAACGGCTTGAGGTCGGCCAGCGTGCCGTGGGCCTCGGCCGCGCCCGCGAGCAGTTCGTCCGCCTTCGCCTCCGAATCGGCGGTGGCGAGGCCCGCCGCGAACAGCGCCTGGCCGTCGAGCGCGTCCGAGGCGGGCCCGGACGCATCGGCGAGTCCGGCCATCACCGCATGCGCGGTGGCGAGGTCGTTGAGGCCGCCGAGGTGGTCCTGCAGGTCGGAGAGGGCGGCTGCGAACGCCTTGTGGCGCCGGCGCGCCTTCCGGCCGCCATAGAGGCCGGCGAAGAACTCGGCGCCGTAGCGCAGCTTCTTGCCGGCGATGCGGACGCGATGACGCGCCTCGGGATCGAGCCGCTCGATGTGGCGGCCGCGCTTGGCGATCCGCCGGCGCAGGCGCTCCAGCACCTCCGTGGCGAGGTCGCGGGCGGGCGCGTCGCGGAGCTTGCCCACGCCCTCCCGCCACGGGCCGGCCTCGATCCAGGCCAGGAGGTCGAGGAGCAGGCTGCGCCATTCGGGCGAGGTCAGGATCGCGCCGACGGCGTCGTGCGCCCGGTCGCGCTCGGTCTCCAGGCGCTCGCGCAGGCCGGCGAGCCCCGGCTCGTCCGGGCGCCGGGCGATCTCGTCGGGCAGGGTGGTCTCGAGGAAGACGTCGAGGTTGCGCGCCCGGCCGAACGGCTCGGTGACGCGCTTGATCTCGTCGCCGAGCGTGGCCGCCCGGGCGTCGCCCGCCAGCATCGGCCTGAACAGCCACAGCGCGGTGCGCAGCCGCCGCAGCGCCACCCGCATCTGGTGCAGCGCCTCCGGGTCGCGGGCGTGGCCCCAGACGTCCTCGTTGAGGCGCAGGTGCCGCAGGCACCCGAGCGCGATGTGGCGGAAGGCCTCGCCGCCGGTCGCGTCCTTCGGCAACGGCGCCATGTCGGACTTGCTCGGCCGCGCGGCCTTGCCGTCGCGCAGCGCGAACCCGCGGGCGCTCTTCGACAGCACGCCGATCCGCAGCGGCACCGTCTCGGCGAGCGCCTGGGCCAGCGCGAACAGGTCGGCCGGATCGCCGGATTCGAGCTCCAGCTCGAGCTCGCACAGCGGGGCATCGCCCCGGTCGGTCTCGACCCGGCCCTCGTCGAGGGTCGCCGCGATCCGCGAGGCGCCGTAGGTCACGGGCCGGACCGAGCGCATCACCACGGTGCGGAACTGGGCCGCCAGGCCCGGCGCCTCGGCCTTCGCGAGGAGATCGGCCACCGGCGTGTCGGCGAAGGCCGCCGGCTCCGGCGCCTCGCCGGCGACCGGGCTCTCCCATTCCGCCCGGTCGAACAGCCCGGCCGCGCCGGAGCCCGCCTTGACGGTCTGCACGAAGGCCTCGCCCGTCCGGCGCACCCGCAAGGTCAGGTCGGCCTCGCGGAGCGCGCCGTCGGCGGTGTCGAAATAGGTCGCCGCGAGGAGCTTCGGCTCGGATGCGGCCCCGTCGGCCTGCCCCTGCAGCAGCGGATGGGCACCGAGTGCGGCGAGGTCTGGGCCCGTGCATTCCAGCTTCAGCTCGATCTCCCGCGGCGTGTCCATGAAGCGTTCGTCCGTCCGTTCCGGGCCGCAGCCCCTGTCACCGCGAGAACGCATCGGAGCCACCTCCGATCCGTCCGGATCGCCCGCCGTGTAGCACGCGCAGGGCGGCGGTGGCGCCCTCGGCCGCATCCGCAAAGTTTGCCCTTTGCGCGACCGACGCTTCGTGCAAAAGCTTGGCGCAAGAGCGTGTTGTGCACAATCGACCCGACCGTCTCGCGGGTCCCGCCGAATCCGGGCGGGGCCTCGGCTCGATGCCGAGCCGGCGGTCGCGTCGCGGATTGGGCTGCGCGTCGTCCTCGTTCACGGGAACGGTGCGCGTGTTCGGTGCGTCTCCCGGCCATGCCCCCGAACGACCGCCATCCGGGGCGGGCGCGCGGCGGCGACGGTTCGGAGGCACGCCCGGTCGGGACGGTGACGATAAGCGATGAAGACACTCCTCGTCGGCGTGATCGGACATGTCGATCACGGCAAGACCGCGCTGGTGCGGGCGCTCACCGGCATCGAGACCGACCGGCTGAAGGAAGAGAAGGCCCGCGGCGTCTCGATCGTGCCGGGCTTCGCCCTCCTCGCGCCCGAGGGACGCGACGGGGAGATCGACCTCGTCGACCTGCCCGGCCACGAGCGCTTCGTCCGCGCGATGATCTCGGGCGCCACCGGCATGGGGGCGGTGCTGCTGGCGGTCGACGCCAACGAGGGCATCAAGCCCCAGACGATCGAGCACCTGGAGATCGCCCGGCTGATCGGCGTCCGCCGCGGCGTCGTCGCGCTCACGAAATCCGACCTCGTCGCGCCCGACGCCCTCGCCGAGCGGGCGGCCGAGGTCGCGGCGGTGGCCGCGCGGGCGGGCCTCGAGGCGCCCGCCGTCGTCGCGACCTCGACGCTGACCGGCGCCGGCCTTCCCGCCCTGTCCGAGGCGTTGGCGGCCCTCCTCGACGCGAGCCCGCCGCGGGCCGACGACGGCTTCCCCTACCTGCCGGTCGACCGGGTGTTCTCGCGGGCCGGCTTCGGCACGGTGGTCACCGGCACGCTCCGGCGCGGGCGCCTCTCCGTCGGCGACGCGGTCGCGATCGTGCCGGGCGGGCCGACGGCGACGGTGCGCGGGCTGCAGATCCACGGCCGCGCCGTCGCGACGGCCGAGCCCGGCCGCCGGACGGCGGTGGCCCTGCGCGGCGTCGGCCTGTCCGACCTGAGCCGGGGGCAGGCGCTCGCGCCGCCGGACCTCCTGGTGCCGTCGCGCTGGCTCGACGTGTCGCTCACCGCGAGCCCGGGCGGCGATCCGCTCCCCGGCGGCACGGCCCTGCGCCTGCTGTTCGGCACCAGCGAGGTCGCGGCCCGCCTGCGCCTCCTCGATCGCGACGCGCTGGAGCCCGGCGCGACGGCGCCGGCGCAGCTCCATCTCGACGCGGCGGTCACCGTGCCGGCGCGCGAGCCGTTCATCCTGCGCCGCGACTCGCCGGCGATCACTGTGGCCGGCGGCCGGGTGCTCGATCCCGACAGCCGCCGCCGCAAGCGTCACGACCCGCGCGTGCTCGCCGACCTCGCCGGGCTCGCCGGCGGCGGGCCGGCCGAGGCGCTGGCGATCCGCCTCGCGCAGGCCGGCG